>NZ_AZSV01000149.1:0-5238 GCF_000582595.1 Pseudomonas sp. BAY1663 | reverse complement strand
CAGCGGCGCGGTCGAATTCCGCATCCGCCACCCGCTGCGCGGGCTGCTCTGGGCCGAGGGCCGCGCCACGGCCGAGCGCCTGAGCGACGGCGCGGTGGTCTGGCACGGCTTCATCACCGAGATCACCGAGCTGATGGAGGCCACCCGCGCCCTGCAGAAGAGCGAGAGCCGCTTCCGCGCGATGGTCGGCAACCTCCCGGGCGTGGTCTACCGCTGCCGCAACGACGGCCAGCGCCAGATGAGCTACCTCAGCAGCGGCATCGAACGCCTGACCGGCTACCCCGCCAGCGAGTTCCTCGGCGACCGCGCGCGCAGCTATGCCAGCCTGATCCACCCCGAGGACCGCCCGCTGGCCCGGCAGACCCCGGAACAGGACGTGTTCGAAGGCATCTACCGGCTGCTCAACGCCGACGGCCAGATCGTCTGGGTGCGCGAGAAGGCCCGCGTGTTGCGCGAGCACGACGACCCCACCGGCTGGTGCGACGGCTTCGTCTGGGACGTCACCGCGCAGGCGCTGGCGCAGGAGGAGATGCAGGAGCGCGAGCGCTACCTGAGCCTGCTGATCGCCAACGTGATCGACGCCATCGTCATCATCGACGCCCGCGGCATCATCGAGACCTTCAACCACGCCGCCGAACAGATCTTCGGCTACAGCGCGCAGGAGGTCCTCGGCCGCAACCTGTCGATGCTGATGCCCGAGCCCGATCGCTCCGCCCACGACGGCTACCTCGAGGCCTACGCCCGCCGCGGCACGCCGCGCGCGCTGGAGCAGAACCGCGAGCTGACCGCCCTGCGGCGCAACGGCGAGACCTTCACCATCGAGTTGCGCGTCTCGCAGATCACCCACCACGGCGAACGCAAGTTCATCGGCCTGGTGCGCGACATCACCGAGCGCAAGCGTATCGAGCGGATGAAGAGCGAACTGGTGTCCATCGTCAGCCACGAGCTGCGCACGCCGCTGACCTCGATTTCCGGCGCCCTCGGCCTGATCGTCGGCGGTGCGCTGGGCGAGCCGCCGGCGGCGATGCGCCAGATGCTGCTCATCGCCCACCAGAACAGCCTGCGCCTGGGCCGGCTGATCGACGACCTGCTGGACATGGACAAGCTGGTCGCCGGCAAGATGACCTTCGCGCTCGGCACGCATTCGCTGGCGCAGCAGCTGGAACAGGCGATCGCCAGCAACCAGGGCTATGCCGCGCAGCACGAGGTGCGCTTCGTCCTGCTGCCGGTGGCGGACCTGCAGATCGTGGCGGACGACGACCGGTTGCAGCAGGTACTGGCCAATTTCATCTCCAATGCCGTCAAATTCTCCCCCGTGGGCGGCGTCGTGGCGCTGAGCGCGGAGCGCCGCGGCGACTGGGCGCGGATCAGCGTCCGCGACCAGGGGCCAGGCATCGCGCAGGCGTTCCATGCACGCATTTTCCAGAAGTTTTCCCAGGCGGACTCCTCCGATACCCGGCACAAGGGCGGCACCGGCCTGGGCCTGGCCATCAGCAAGGAACTGGTCGAACACATGCACGGGCGCATCGGCTTCGAGTCCGAACCCGGCCATGGCGCCTGTTTCTGGTGCGAGCTGCCGCTCGCCACGCCGCTAACCTCATGAAAGCCCCCGCAGTCGCGGTCGCGCACCCACCCCCTGATCACGGAGACGACATGGCCGAGCTAAGGCGCATCCTGCACATCGAAGACGACCCCTCCATCCAGGCGGTGACCAAACTGGCGCTGGAGGCGATCGGCGGCTACGAGGTGCTGTCCTGCTCTTCCGGAAGCCAGGCCCTGGATGAAGTCGAACGCTTCGCGCCCGACTTCATCCTGCTGGACGTGATGATGCCGGGCATGGACGGCCCGGAGACGCTCGCCAGGCTGCGCGAGCGAATCGATCTGCAGCGGATTCCGGTAACATTCATGACCGCCAAGGTACAACCCGGCGAAATCGAGCACCTGCGCAAGCTGGGCGCGCGCGACGTGATCATCAAGCCATTCGATCCGATGCGGCTGCCCGAGCAGATTCGCAGCATCTGGGCCGCTGACCGATACTAGGTTTCGACAGGGCCTGACATGCAAGGCGCTCCGCTCGCTGGCCTGGCGGGGTGCTCCCTGGGTGGCCACCCACCCCACAGCAACGCGGCAGTTCCGTGCCCGCCGGAAACAGCTTCCCGGGCGACATTCAACGAATCGCCAAGGTCCCGACGATGGAGTCACCGCAAGCGAGTCCGATTGCGACGCCAGCCACATCCCAGCCACGCGAACTGTCGCGCCTGGCCGCGTTGCTGCGCTACGAGATCCTCGACACCCCCGAGGAATCCGCCTTCGACGACTTCACCGAGCTGGCCGCCCGCCTGTGCGGCACCCCCATCGCGCTGATCTCGCTGGTCGACGAACGCCGCCAGTGGTTCAAGAGCCGCGTCGGCCTGGAGGTCAGCGAAACCCCGCGGGAAATCTCCTTCTGCACCCATACCATCCGCGGCGAGGCAATCTTCGAGGTTCCCGATGCCCTGCAGGACCCGCGCTTCCGGCAGAACCCGCTGGTAACCGGCGACCCGCATATCCGCTTCTATGCCGGCACGCCGCTGACCTCGCCCGATGGCCACAACCTCGGCACCCTCTGCGTGATCGACCGCCAGCCGCGCCAACTGACCGCCGCGCAGCGCGACACCCTCGAACGCCTCGGCCGCCAGGTCATCCGCCTGTTCGAGCAGCGTCTGCTGGCGCACCATCACGCCGAGCAGGCGGCCTTGCAGCAGGCGATCCTCGACAGTGCCTCCAGCGCGGTGCTGGTCACCCGCCCCGACGGCATCGTCACCCGCGTCAACCCGAGCGCCGAACGCCTGCTCGGCTACCCGGCGGCGGCCTTGATCGGCCAGCCGCTGACCGCGACGCTGTTCCAGCCCGAAACGCTGCAGCGCCGCGCCGCGCTGCTTTCCAGCGAACTGGGCGTGCCGCTCGCCCCCGGCTTCGCGGTACTCACCGCACCCTTGCACCAGGGCCGGCGCGAGATGTCCGAGTGGCGCCTGCGCCATCACGACGGCAGCGAGGTCCCGGTGCTGCTCGGCGTGACGGCGATCCGCGACGAACAGGCGCAACTGCGCGGCTACCTGGTCAACGTCTACGACCTGGCCTACCAGGAACAGCTGCAGCTGCGCCTGCAGCAGATCGCCGCGCAGGTGCCGGGCATGCTCTTCCAGTTCCACTGGCGCCCCGACGGCGCCGGCTGCTTCCCCTACGTCAGCGAAGGCATCGAGCAGATCTATGCCCTGAGCCCGGCACAGCTGGCCAGCAGCTTCGCGCCGATCTATGCCCGCGTGCACCCGGCCGACCGTCCCCGGCTGCTGGCCAGCATCCGCCAGGCCGCCGCCAGCCTGACCGCCTGGCACAGCGAGCATCGCGTCGAACATCCGCGCAAGGGGCTGCTCTGGGTCGAGGCCCGCGCCACGCCGCTGCGGCAGGTCGATGGCTCGGTGCTCTGGCACGGCTTCGTCGCCGACATCACCACGCGCAAGGCCGAGCAGCTGGAGCTGGACCGGCAGCAGGAAATGAACCGGCGCCTGCTCGAGGCGCTGAGCGAGGCGGTCGTCGCCTGCGATGCCGATGGTTGCCTGACCCTGTTCAACGACAAGGCCAAGCAGTGGCACGGTGGCGACGCCGCGCCGATCTCGCCCGGCGACTGGGCGCGGCATTACCGGCTCTACCAGCCCGATGGCGTCACCCCGCTGCCGGTCGAGCAGATCCCGCTGATGCGCGCGCTGCACGGCGAGCACGTCAGCAACCACGAGATGGTGCTGCTCGGCCAGGATACGCCGCGCTATGTGCTGACCAATGCCGACCCGCTGTACACCTCCGACGGCCAGCCGATGGGCGCGGTCGCGGTGATGCACGACATCACCGAGCGCAAGCGCATCGAGCGCCTGCAGCGCGAATTCATCTCCACCGTCAGCCACGAGCTGCGCACGCCGCTGACCTCGATCACCGGCGCGCTGGCGCTGATCTGCTCGAACGTCATGGGCGAAGTCCCGGCGCAGATGAGCGAGTTGCTGGAGATCGCCCACCAGAACAGCCAGCGCCTCAGCGCGCTGATCGACGACCTGCTCGACATGGACAAGCTGCACGCCGGCAAGATGCGTTTCGAGCTGCTGCGCCAACCGCTGCGCCCGCTGCTCGAGCAGGCCCTGCGCAGCAACCACAGCTATGCCGAACAACATGGCGTGCAGCTGCGCCTGGGCGACTGCCCGGCGGTGCAGGTGGAAGTCGATGCCATGCGCCTGCACCAGGTGCTGAGCAACCTGCTGTCCAACGCGGCGAAATTCTCGCCGGCGGGCGAACACGTCGAACTGTCGGCCGAACGCGGTGACGAACGGGTGCGCGTCAGCGTCCGAGATCGGGGCCCGGGCATTGCCGCGGATTTTCGTGAACGCGTCTTCCACAAGTTCGCCCAGGCCGACTCGTCGGACAGCCGCCAGCAGGGCGGCACCGGCCTCGGCCTGGCCATCAGCAAGGAGCTGATCGAGCACATGGGCGGGTCCATCGGCTTCGACACCGAACCCGGCCAGGGGACCTGCTTCTGGATCGAGTTGCCCTGTAGCAAGCGGCCCGTCGCGGCCAGCGGGAGTCAGCCATGAAACAGCTCAAGCGCATTCTGCATGTCGAGGATGTCCCGTCGATCCAGGTGGTGACCCGCATCGCCCTGGAAAAACTCGGCGGCTTCGAGGTACTCAGTTGCCCTTCCGGCCAGGCCGCGCTGGAACAGGTACAGGCCTTCGCCCCGGACCTGATCCTGCTCGACGTGATGCTGCCGCAGATGGACGGCATCGAGCTGGTGCGCCAGCTGGCGCATGTGGTGGACCTGAGCCGCATCCCGGTGGTGCTGCTCACCGGCCACCTGCAGCCGGAACGCCTCGACCTGCTGCGCCAGCTGGGTGTGCGCCAGGTACTGAGCAAGCCCTTCGATCCCCTGCAACTGGCCGGCCAGCTGCAGGAAATCTGGGAGGCCGAACATGCATGACCCGGTGCGCCTCGAGCTGCAGAAGCAGTTCGAACTGCTCAACCAGCAGTTCGCCCAACGGCTGCGGGTCGACCTCGCCGAGCTCGCCGGGCTGACCGACGAACTGCAGCGCAGCCAGGCACCGGACAGCCGCCGCCAGCTGATGCTGGCGATTCGCGAGCGCTTGCACCGCCTGGCCGGCGCCGCAGGCACCTTCGGCTTCGACTCGCTCGGCGAGCGCGCCCGGCGGCTGGAGCAAC
>NZ_AZSV01000148.1:0-5445 GCF_000582595.1 Pseudomonas sp. BAY1663 | reverse complement strand
CTGGCGGCGAATTCGAGTAGAATGCGCCGGGCTGGCAGAGGCGGTGGTTGAGTCCTGTCGGTGCTTCGGTCGGGTCGATCGAAAGCGGTTGAAAGAGGTGGTTGACAGCGAGTTTGAACGCTGTATGATTCGCCTCCCGCTGACGAGAGATACAAGTTGATCGAAGGCGGCAAGCGGTTGAGTAGAAAAGAAATTTTCGAAAAACAGCTTGACAGCGAGAAAGGCTGCTGTAGAATGCGCGGCCTTGGTTGAGACGAAAGACTTGATCGAAACGCTCTTTAACAACTGAATCAAGCAATTCGTGTGGGTGCTTGTGAATGTAAGACTGGTAGTCGCAAGATTATCAGCATCACAAAGCAACACTCGTGAATTCGAGAGTTACTCTTTCTAGTAAAGAGATTTGCGATTGCTGAGCCAAGTTTAGGGTTTTCGCAAAACCCAAGCAGTATTGAACTGAAGAGTTTGATCATGGCTCAGATTGAACGCTGGCGGCAGGCCTAACACATGCAAGTCGAGCGGATGAAGGGGGCTTGCTCCTGGATTCAGCGGCGGACGGGTGAGTAATGCCTAGGAATCTGCCCAATAGTGGGGGATAACGTTCCGAAAGGAACGCTAATACCGCATACGTCCTACGGGAGAAAGCAGGGGACCTTCGGGCCTTGCGCTATTGGATGAGCCTAGGTCGGATTAGCTAGTTGGTGAGGTAAAGGCTCACCAAGGCGACGATCCGTAGCTGGTCTGAGAGGATGATCAGCCACACTGGAACTGAGACACGGTCCAGACTCCTACGGGAGGCAGCAGTGGGGAATATTGGACAATGGGCGAAAGCCTGATCCAGCCATGCCGCGTGTGTGAAGAAGGTCTTCGGATTGTAAAGCACTTTAAGTTGGGAGGAAGGGTTTCTGGCTAATATCCAGGAATTTTGACGTTACCGACAGAATAAGCACCGGCTAACTTCGTGCCAGCAGCCGCGGTAATACGAAGGGTGCAAGCGTTAATCGGAATTACTGGGCGTAAAGCGCGCGTAGGTGGTTCGTTAAGTTGGATGTGAAAGCCCCGGGCTCAACCTGGAACTGCATCCAAAACTGGCGAGCTAGAGTATGGCAGAGGGTGGTGGAATTTCCTGTGTAGCGGTGAAATGCGTAGATATAGGAAGGAACACCAGTGGCGAAGGCGACCGCCTGGGCTAATACTGACACTGAGGTGCGAAAGCGTGGGGAGCAAACAGGATTAGATACCCTGGTAGTCCACGCCGTAAACGATGTCGACTAGCCGTTGGGCTCCTTGAGAGCTTAGTGGCGCAGCTAACGCATTAAGTCGACCGCCTGGGGAGTACGGCCGCAAGGTTAAAACTCAAATGAATTGACGGGGGCCCGCACAAGCGGTGGAGCATGTGGTTTAATTCGAAGCAACGCGAAGAACCTTACCAGGCCTTGACATGCAGAGAACTTTCCAGAGATGGATTGGTGCCTTCGGGAACTCTGACACAGGTGCTGCATGGCTGTCGTCAGCTCGTGTCGTGAGATGTTGGGTTAAGTCCCGTAACGAGCGCAACCCTTGTCCTTAGTTACCAGCACGTTAAGGTGGGCACTCTAAGGAGACTGCCGGTGACAAACCGGAGGAAGGTGGGGATGACGTCAAGTCATCATGGCCCTTACGGCCTGGGCTACACACGTGCTACAATGGTCGGTACAAAGGGTTGCCAAGCCGCGAGGTGGAGCTAATCCCATAAAACCGATCGTAGTCCGGATCGCAGTCTGCAACTCGACTGCGTGAAGTCGGAATCGCTAGTAATCGTGAATCAGAATGTCACGGTGAATACGTTCCCGGGCCTTGTACACACCGCCCGTCACACCATGGGAGTGGGTTGCTCCAGAAGTAGCTAGTCTAACCTTCGGGGGGACGGTTACCACGGAGTGATTCATGACTGGGGTGAAGTCGTAACAAGGTAGCCGTAGGGGAACCTGCGGCTGGATCACCTCCTTAATCGAAGACACCGGCTTCGTCATAAGTACCCACACGAATTGCTTGATTCACTTGCGAAGGCGATTGGGTTTAGACCCGAGAGTAACGATTGGGTCTGTAGCTCAGTTGGTTAGAGCGCACCCCTGATAAGGGTGAGGTCGGCAGTTCGAATCTGCCCAGACCCACCAATCGAAGGGGCCATAGCTCAGCTGGGAGAGCGCCTGCTTTGCACGCAGGAGGTCAGCGGTTCGATCCCGCTTGGCTCCACCATGACTCTAGTCGCCGAAAGCTCAGAAATGAGTGCTCCTGAGGGGTATTGAGGAGTATTGATTTCTGGTCTTTGCGCCGGAACTGTTCTTTAAAAATTTGGGTATGTGATAGAAGTGACTGTTCGGTCGTATTCACTGACGACCGGATAGCTCAAGGTAAAATTTGCGTTGTTCTCAAGTGCAAATTTTCGGCGAATGTCGTCTTCACGTTCGAGACGTATGACCAGATTGCTTGGGGTTATATGGTCAAGTGAAGAAGCGCATACGGTGGATGCCTTGGCAGTCAGAGGCGATGAAAGACGTGGTAGCCTGCGAAAAGCTTCGGGGAGTCGGCAAACAGACTGTGATCCGGAGGTGTCTGAATGGGGGAACCCACCTGGCATAAGCCAGGTATCTTGTACTGAATCCATAGGTGCAAGAGGCGAACCAGGGGAACTGAAACATCTAAGTACCCTGAGGAAAAGAAATCAACCGAGATTCCCTTAGTAGTGGCGAGCGAACGGGGACTAGCCCTTAAGCTTCTTTGATTTTAGCGGAACGCTCTGGAAAGTGCGGCCATAGTGGGTGATAGCCCCGTACGCGAAAGGATCTTAGAAGTGAAATCGAGTAGGACGGAGCACGAGAAACTTTGTCTGAACATGGGGGGACCATCCTCCAAGGCTAAATACTACTGACTGACCGATAGTGAACCAGTACCGTGAGGGAAAGGCGAAAAGAACCCCGGAGAGGGGAGTGAAATAGAACCTGAAACCGTATGCGTACAAGCAGTGGGAGCCTACTTTGTTAGGTGACTGCGTACCTTTTGTATAATGGGTCAGCGACTTATTTTCAGTGGCGAGCTTAACCGAATAGGGGAGGCGTAGCGAAAGCGAGTCTTAATAGGGCGTCTAGTCGCTGGGAATAGACCGAAACCGGGCGATCTATCCATGGGCAGGTTGAAGGTTAGGTAACACTGACTGGAGGACCGAACCGACTACCGTTGAAAAGTTAGCGGATGACCTGTGGATCGGAGTGAAAGGCTAATCAAGCTCGGAGATAGCTGGTTCTCCTCGAAAGCTATTTAGGTAGCGCCTCGTGTATCACTGCTGGGGGTAGAGCACTGTTTCGGCTAGGGGGTCATCCCGACTTACCAAACCGATGCAAACTCCGAATACCAGCAAGTGTCAGCACGGGAGACACACGGCGGGTGCTAACGTCCGTCGTGAAAAGGGAAACAACCCAGACCGTCAGCTAAGGTCCCAAAATCCTGGTTAAGTGGGAAACGATGTGGGAAGGCTTAGACAGCTAGGAGGTTGGCTTAGAAGCAGCCATCCTTTAAAGAAAGCGTAATAGCTCACTAGTCGAGTCGGCCTGCGCGGAAGATGTAACGGGGCTCAAACCAGGTACCGAAGCTACGGGTTCATCTTAGGATGAGCGGTAGAGGAGCGTTGTGTAAGCCTGTGAAGGTGAGTTGAGAAGCTTGCTGGAGGTATCACAAGTGCGAATGCTGACATGAGTAACGACAATGCGAGTGAAAAACTCGCACGCCGAAAGACCAAGGGTTCCTGCGCAACGTTAATCGACGCAGGGTGAGTCGGTCCCTAAGGCGAGGCTGAAGAGCGTAGTCGATGGGAAACGGGTTAATATTCCCGTACTTCTGGTTACTGCGATGGGGGGACGGAGAAGGCTAGGCCAGCTTGGCGTTGGTTGTCCAAGTTTAAGGTGGTAGGCAGGGATCTTAGGTAAATCCGGGATCTCAATGTCGAGAGCTGATGACGAGCTTTCTTTTAGAAAGCGAAGTGGTTGATGCCATGCTTCCAGGAAAAGCCTCTAAGCTTCAGGTAATCAGGAACCGTACCCCAAACCGACACAGGTGGTTGGGTAGAGAATACCAAGGCGCTTGAGAGAACTCGGGTGAAGGAACTAGGCAAAATGGCACCGTAACTTCGGGAGAAGGTGCGCCGGTGAGGGTGAATGACTTGCTCAGTAAGCCCATGCCGGTCGAAGATACCAGGCCGCTGCGACTGTTTATTAAAAACACAGCACTCTGCAAACACGAAAGTGGACGTATAGGGTGTGACGCCTGCCCGGTGCCGGAAGGTTAATTGATGGGGTTAGCGCAAGCGAAGCTCTTGATCGAAGCCCCGGTAAACGGCGGCCGTAACTATAACGGTCCTAAGGTAGCGAAATTCCTTGTCGGGTAAGTTCCGACCTGCACGAATGGCGTAACGATGGCGGCGCTGTCTCCACCCGAGACTCAGTGAAATTGAAATCGCTGTGAAGATGCAGTGTATCCGCGGCTAGACGGAAAGACCCCGTGAACCTTTACTATAGCTTTGCACTGGACTTTGAATTTGCTTGTGTAGGATAGGTGGGAGGCTTTGAAGCGTGGACGCCAGTTCGCGTGGAGCCATCCTTGAAATACCACCCTGGCAACTTTGAGGTTCTAACTCTGGTCCGTTATCCGGATCGAGGACAGTGTATGGTGGGTAGTTTGACTGGGGCGGTCTCCTCCTAAAGAGTAACGGAGGAGTACGAAGGTGCGCTCAGACCGGTCGGAAATCGGTCGCAGAGTATAAAGGCAAAAGCGCGCTTGACTGCGAGACAGACACGTCGAGCAGGTACGAAAGTAGGTCTTAGTGATCCGGTGGTTCTGTATGGAAGGGCCATCGCTCAACGGATAAAAGGTACTCCGGGGATAACAGGCTGATACCGCCCAAGAGTTCATATCGACGGCGGTGTTTGGCACCTCGATGTCGGCTCATCACATCCTGGGGCTGAAGCCGGTCCCAAGGGTATGGCTGTTCGCCATTTAAAGTGGTACGCGAGCTGGGTTTAGAACGTCGTGAGACAGTTCGGTCCCTATCTGCCGTGGACGTTTGAGATTTGAGAGGGGCTGCTCCTAGTACGAGAGGACCGGAGTGGACGAACCTCTGGTGTTCCGGTTGTCACGCCCGTGGCATTGCCGGGTAGCTACGTTCGGAAGAGATAACCGCTGAAAGCATCTAAGCGGGAAACTTGCCTCAAGATGAGATCTCACTGGAGCCTCGAGCTCCCTGAAGGGCCGTCGAAGACTACGACGTTGATAGGTGGGGTGTGTAAGCGTTGTGAGGCGTTGAGCTAACCCATACTAATTGCCCGTGAGGCTTGACCATATAACACCCAAACAATCTGCTCTGGTAGCAGAGGGTGTCGAGGTGAAGTCGACAGAAGTAACCGAAGATTTGCAGAG
>NZ_AZSV01000147.1:0-5507 GCF_000582595.1 Pseudomonas sp. BAY1663 | reverse complement strand
TGGTCGGGCCTCCCACAAAAGCAGCGAGCCCCACCAAACCTGTGGGAGGCGCGACCTCGCGACGATAGCAGGCCGCGAGGCCTGCCTCAAAAGCCAAAAGCATCGCCCCGTGGTCGAGGCACCCACAAAAGCAGCGAGCCCCGCACAGTCCCCTGTGGGAGGCGCGCCCCCGCGGCGATTGCAGGCCGTAGGGCCTGCTACCGGCAAACCGTTACCGAGTGACTGAAGCGCCCCGGCAGCGGTGCTGGATTAGCGGCGAAGCATGAGCACCCACCAAAGAAAAGCCCGGCATTAGGCCGGGCTTTTCTTTGTCAGTCTGCGAAACGGCTATCAGGCCTTGACGCGGGACTTGTACTCGCCGGTGCGGGTGTCGATCTCGATCGAGTCGCCAATTTCGCAGAAGGCGGAAACCTGCAGTTCGGCGCCGTTCTTCAGGCGGGCGGTCTTCATGACCTTGCCGGAAGTATCGCCACGCACGGACGGCTCGGTGTAGACGATTTCACGAACGATGGTGGTCGGCAGTTCGACCGAGATCACCTTGTCGTTGTAGAACACGGCTTCGCAGACGTCGGTCATGCCGTCCTCGATGAAGGTCATCACGCCTTCGAGGTCGCCCTTCTCGATTTCGTACTGGTTGAACTCGTCGTCCATGAAGACGTACAGCGGGTCGGCGAAGTAGGAGTAGGTCACTTCCTTGCGCTCGAGAATTACCGGCTCCAGCTTGTCGTCGGCCTTGTACACGGTCTCGGTAGCGGAACCGTTGAGAAGGTTCTTCAGCTTCATCTTGACCACGGCACTGTTGCGGCCGGACTTGTTGAACTCGGCTTTCTGGATGACCCAGGGTGCGCCGTTGATGATGGCCACCTGGCCGGCACGGAACTCTTGTGCGGTTTTCATACGAATATCCGAAATGGAATGTGAGACAAAAAAACAGGCCGCGTATCATAGCCAATCTGTGTAAAAAAACACCAGCTTTCCGGCCAGATCGCCATTGGCGACCTGCCTGTGCGTCCAGGCTTCGGCATGCTCGAGCAATGCCGGATATTGGCCCAGCAAGGCCCTCCAGGCCTCACCCGCCCCCTCCCCCGCATTCCAGGCGCGCCAGAAATCGCGCAGCGCGGTATTGCCCGCAGGCGCCAGGTCGTGGTATAGAGGTCGAGGAAAGCATCGAGCTTGTCCCAGTGGGCGTCGTCTTCCTGAGGATAGATATGCCACACGAGCGGCCGCCCGGCCCACTGCGCACGGATGAAGGACTCCTCGCCACGTACGGCGTTGAAGTCGCAGCTCCATAACAGCAGGTCGTATTCGTCCTGGGTCATGAACGGCACGACCACCACCTGCAGGCTGCCGCGCTGATGATGGTCACCCACTCGCAGCGCCGGCACGTCCAACCAGGCGGCGACATCACCCAGCACCCGCCCCTCCGGCACCAGCAACTGGTTGGCACGGGCATCGTCCGCCAGGGCATTCAGCCAACCGGCCACCGCCGGATTCTCGTAGGCGAACAGCGAGAGCAGGCGCGCGCCGGGCTGACGCACCACGCCAAGCGTGGCGAGAAAATCCGCCTGGTGCGCGGCATCGCCCTGGTAAGCCGCGCGGCGCAGCAACAGATCGGCTTCGCGGATGAGGCCGCCGGTTTGCGCCTCGAAGCCGGGGAAGAAGAAATACTTCTGCAAGCCATTGGCCTGCAGCGAGGGCAAGGCATGGCAGCCGACGATCCAGTCCTCGGCGCTGAGGTATTCGAGGTTGAGCCAGAGAATGCGCCGCCCGCTCGCGGCCATGGCATTTATATAAGGCCGTGGCAGTTCGCAGGCGAACGCTCGATGACCACGTCGGCAGGCTCCGCGCCAGGCCACTCCCTGGGCCAGCGCCGCACCTCCACCCCCTGATGCATCTGCTGCTCGGCATTGGCGCTGGCGGCAGGACAAAGCCGGGCAAAGGTCTCCAGGTCGTCCACCCACAGCCGTACCCGTTGCCCATGCTCGGCCACCAGCTGGCGCGCCAGACGCCAGGTCACGCCGATGTCGCCGAAGTTGTCCACGACGGCGCAGAAAATGTCCCAGCTTGCTTTGACAGACAAAACCCATGCTCCTTGAACGAGGTATCCCGGCCATTGCTGGCCGCGGGAATGCTTGCGCAGGATACAGGTTACCGGCCGGCCTTTTGGTATGCGGTCGCCGCAGACATGCCGTGGCAGGCACATGTATTCGCCGGAGCCCCGTCGGGAACCCGTGCGGCCGGAAACGAAGATAAAGGAGAGAAAAACAGAAGGTCGTTATGGAGGTGAACCCTACCAGCCACACCCCGGCACACAATGTCACCGCTGCGGCTGCTCCCTTCCGGGCCTGACCGGGTTCACGGCTGATCGTTGCGGGGGGACCGGCAGGGCCCACCATAACAAACCCGCCTGGTGGCGAGCGGCGCCATTGTACCGGCTTATCAGCAACTTACAACCATCGGTTGAGAACACGCTCGTGCTCGAAAAGCGGCAAGATGATTGCAGTGTATTTGCTGGGCGGGCACAAGGTTGACCGCCGACTACCGCCGGTCAGCAATATCGGCATCCGGGCACCCATTCGCCACATTGCGTCGAATCGGCCTAGCCAAAGCCAGCAGTCTGTTCGAGGATGAAAGTAGATCGATAGCATCGAACGCTTGTCATGAAATTATGCTGCGCGACGCCGAACGGCCTGCGCAGTCGATGGCACCAGCATACGAGGTAATCATGAGCAAGGCTCCAATCGCCATCATCGGTACCGGTATCGCCGGGCTTTGCGCGGCCCGAACCCTCCATGACGCCGGACAGCCCGTGCATCTGTTCGACAAGAGTCGCGGCAGTGGCGGCCGCATGGCCAGCAAGCGCAGCGAGGCCGGCTCGCTCGACATGGGCACGCAATATTTCACCACCCGCGACCGCCGCTTTACCGAGGTCGTACGCCAGTGGCAGGCCGAAGGCTGGGCCGAACAATGGTCGCCCAACCTGTTCCAGGCCCGCGACGGCCAGCTGTCTCCCTCCGCCGACGAACAGGTGCGCTGGGTCGGCACCCCGACCATGGGGGCGATCGCCCATGGCTTGCTCGGCGAGCTGCCGGTCACCTTCAGTTGCCGCATCACCGAGGTTTTCCGGGGCGAAGAATACTGGACCCTGGTCGATGCCAGCGGGGCCAGCCACGGACCGTTCAGCCAGGTGATCATCGCCGTTCCCGCGCCGCAGGCCGCGGCACTGCTGGCCACCGCCCCCAAGCTGGCCGCCGTGGCCGCCAGCGTGGCGATGGAACCGACCTGGGCGGTCGCCCTGGGCTTCGCCACGCCGCTGAGCACCACGCTGGAAGCCTGTTTCGTGCAGGACGATGCGCTGGACTGGATCGCCCGCGACCGCAGCAAGCCAGGACGCGACGGTGTCCTCGACAGCTGGGTATTGCACGCCACCAGCAGTTGGAGCCGCCAGCATCTGGATCTTTCCAAGGAAGCCGTCTCCGAACACCTGCATGGCGCCTTCGCCGAGCTGATCGACTGCGTGGTCCCGGCACCGGAATTCACCCTGGCGCATCGCTGGCTGTATGCCCGGCCAACCCAGGCGCACGAATGGAGCGCCCTGGCCGACGCGCGGCTGGGCCTGTACGCATGTGGCGACTGGTGCCTGTCCGGTCGCGTGGAAGGCGCCTGGCTCAGCGGCCAGGAAGCCGCACGCAAGCTGCTGGAGAATCTCTGAGCGAGGGCGGCGGGCAGCACGCCCGCTTCGGGTCTTCCCGTCGATGGCTGCCGGGCGCGATAGCCAGGTGCTATCATCGCGCGCTTCCAAGCATCGCCATGAAACGGAGTTTCGATGAATCCTTCAACCCTGATCGGCATTATCGCGAGCATCGGGCTGTTGACCGTCGTGATGCTGTTCGCCGCGGAAGATCCATCACTGTTCATCGACCTGCCCAGCCTCGGCATCGTCCTGGTCGGCACCCTGGCCGCGACGTTCATCAGCTACCCGCTGCGGGAGGTCATGCGGGTGTTCGGGCTGATCTGGACCGTGCTACGCAACGAGCGGCTGTACACCCGCCAGGACCTCGAAGAACTGGTGCAGATTTCCCGGCTGTGGATCAGCGGCGACCTTCAGGCGGTCGAGCGCGCAGTGGAAAAGGTCAGCAATCCGTTCCTGCGCACCGGGGTGCAATTGGTGATCGACAACACCCCGGAAGAGGACATCCTCGACCTGCTGCAATGGCGCATCGCCCGGCTGCGCGCGCGGGAGAACGCCGAAGCGCAACTGTTCCGCGCCATGGCCAGCTATGCCCCGGCGTTCGGCATGATCGGCACCCTGGTCGGCTGATCAACCTGATGTTCATGCTCGGCAGCGGTGACATGGAGCTGATCGGCCGTAGCCTCGCCGTGGCCCTGATGACCACTTTCTACGGCGTGCTGCTGGCCAACCTGATCCTCAAGCCCGTGGCGGTGAAACTCGAGCGCCGCACCGAACAGCGCGTCGCGCTGATGAATCTGGTGATGCAGGGCATCTCGATGATGTGCAACCGCCGCAGTCCGGCGTACATGCGCGAGACGCTGAAGTCCTTCATCGCCCACCACGATGACGAGATCCGCGACGGCAGCAACGGCGCCGCGCAGCGCATCAAGCCGCAGGACGCCTGAGATGAACGGCCAGGCGTCGCAGGGCGGCCACTTCGCCAAGTGGCATATCGAACCGCGCCAGGAAGAGGAACAGGAAGCCTGGCTGCTGACCTATCTCGACATGCTCACCCTGCTGCTGGTGATGCTGGTGGTCATGCTCGCCCTGGCCGGCAAGGGCGACGGCCAGAGCAACCAGACCGCCGCCACCGACAGCAGCGTCCAGACCTTCGGCGACATTTCACTGGAACCGGCGACACCGGCCCAGCCGATCCCGCCGATCGTCGCCGAGGCAGCGATGAATACGCCGGCCGAAGCGGATACGCACGATACGCCGACGATGGACCTGGGAAAGGATATCGAGGTGATCGTCAACGATGGCAGCATCAGCTTTCGTATCAGCAGCGAGATTCTCTTCGGCTCTGGCCAGGCCGAGCTGGAAAATGCCGGCCTGGACGTGATCGACCGCCTGATTCCAACCCTGGCGGCGAACCATTACCGGATCCTCGTCGAGGGCCACACCGACAACCTGCCGATCCAGACCGAGCGTTTCCCATCCAACTGGGAGCTCTCGGCCAGCCGCGCCAGCAGCGTGGTGCGCTACCTGCAGCTCGCCGGCATCGACGCGACGCGCATGAGCGCCACCGGCTACGCCGACACCCGGCCGCTCGGCGACAATGCCAGCGACCAGGGCCGTGCCAGCAACCGTCGCGTCGAGTTGATCATGCAAACCCAACCGGACAAGCCGTAAGCGGAAGCTTGAAGCCAAAAGCATCGCCCCGGGGTCGGGCCTCCCACGAAAAGCACTTGGCGACACCGAACCCGTGGGAGGCGCGACCTCGCGGCGATTGCTGGCCGCAGGCCTACCAGAAGAGCCAAAAGCATCGCCCCGA
>NZ_AZSV01000146.1:0-5665 GCF_000582595.1 Pseudomonas sp. BAY1663 | reverse complement strand
CCTGCTGCCGGGCGGCTTCGCTGACCTCTCCGAAGCGCCGCGACTGGCCGTGTTCGAGCGGCTGGCCGGCCAGGGTCCAGCCGATGGTGCCGTTGCGCAGGGCCGCCACCGGGTTGGGCAGGCCGGCGTTGACCAGCGACTGGGGTGCCGATGATGCTGCGGGTGCGCCCGGCGCAGTTGACGATGACCCGGGTGTTCGGGTTCGGCGCCAGTTCGCGGGCGCGCAGCACCAGTTCGGCGCCGGGCACGCTGATGCCGCCGGGAATGCTCATGGTCTGGTATTCGTCGAAACGGCGGGCGTCGAGGATCACCACGTCGGCCTCGGCTTCGAGCAGCGCTTTGACCTCCTCGGCGGCCAGCGAAGGGGTATGGCGGACGCTTTCCACCAGTTCGCCGAAGGCCTTGCTCGGCACGTTGACGTCGCGGAACAGCTCACCGCCGGCCGCGCGCCAGCCGCCCAGGCCCCCCGCGAGCAGCGCCACGTCGCTGTAGCCGAGTGCGCGCAGGCGTTCGGCGGCGATCTCGGCCAGCCCTTCGCCGTCGTCGTAGAGGGTGACGGCGGTATCGCTGCGCGGCACCCGCGCATGGATCTCCAGCTCCAGCCTGGACAGCGGGATGTTGGCGGCGAACAGCGGATGTTCCTCGGCGAAGGGCGCTTCCTCGCGGACATCGATCAGCGCCACCTCCTGCCGGTCGAGCAGGGCTTGGCGGATCGCGTTGAAGGCACGGCTGGGGGGTCGGCTCATTGCGCAAGGTTCTCTTTGGACAGGTCCCAGATATTGGCAGGTAGGGATTGGAATAGCCGGAGATGAAGGGTTTCTCGCTGCCATCCTCGAGGAAGACGGCGCGCCTGACGGCGCCGATATTGGCGCCGTAGACGTGGATGCTGATGGAGGCCCGGTCGTCGTAGGCGTTGCTGACCCGGTGGATATCGCCGATGCGCGGCGACACCGCCTCGACCTGGCCGGGCTCCAGACGCACGGCGGCGCCCTCGGGGCTGAGCCTGCCGTCCTCGGCGCGGGCGAAGCCCTGCGAATACTCGGCGCCGCGCAGCATGCCGATCAGCCCCCAGACCCGGTGGTCGTGCACCGGCGTGCTCTGTCCCGGACCCCAGACGAAGCTGACCACGGAAAAACGCTGGCGCGCATCGGCGTGCAGCAGGTATTGCTGGTAGCGCTGCGGGTCGGGGCGGGCGAAGTCCTCGGGCAGCCAGTCGTCGTGGCTGACCAGGCGTTGCAACAGGCGGCCACCCTGGTCGAGGATGCTGGCCTCGTCCGAAGAGGTGTCGAGCAGTTCGGACAGATGACCGACGAAGTCGCGCAGCCGGTCCAGGCGCAGGGGATGGCTCATGGGGAATGCTCCAGAAAGGCGATGCACGTAAAGGTAGCAAGCGCCATATAATTATTAAAATGCAATTTGTTCATAAGCTAATATGCGAATACAGAATGAAGATAGATGATCTCGATGCGTTCGTGGCGGTGGTCCGCACCCAGTCGCTGAACCAGGCGGCCGAATCGCTGCAGCTGACCCAGTCGGCCATCACCCGGCGCCTGCAGAACTTCGAGGAAGCGCTCGGCGTAGTCCTGCTGGATCGCAACACCAAGCCGCTCAAGCCGACGGCGATGGGGCTGCGGGTATACGAGCAGTGCCGCGCGGTGCTGCGCGAGATCGATGCCCTGCGCGAACTGGTGGCCAGCGATTCGATGCCCTCCGGCGCGCTGCGCCTGGGTGTGCCGCAGACCATCGGCGATGCGGTATTGCTGCAGGCCCTGCAGCGCTTGCGGGAGGTCTATCCGGATCTGCAGGCCCAGGTCTCCAACGGTTGGGGCAGCGGGCTGATCAAGCGGATCCAGGACGGTGAGCTGGATGCCGCCGCGGTGCTGTTTCCGGCCGGCAAGGTGTTTCCCGAGGGGATTGCCGGCCGTTCGCTGGCGCGCATGGATCTGGTGGTGGTCGCGGCGCGTGGTTCGATAGCCGGGCACGGCTGTCGGCTGGCCGAATGCCAGGCGCGCGGCTGGGTGCTCAATCCGGACGGCTGCGGCTTCCGCGCCGGGCTGCAGCGTGCGCTGGCCGAGCAGGGCTGAATCTGCGGCTCAACTTGGAGACCTTCGGCACCGACCTGCAGCTGGGGCTGGTCGCCAACGGCATGGGCCTCGGCCTGGTGCCGCGGCCGCTGTTCGAGAGCAGCCGCCACCGCGATGCCCTGGAGATCGTGGATGTCGTCGATTTCAAGCCGGTGATCGATCTATGGCTGGTGCGGGCGACCTTCGTCGGCAACCTGCAGGGAGCGATGGAACTGTTCGGCGAAGTGGTCGCCCGCTGCCTGGGGGCGGAAAAGCCGGCTAGAAGCGCTTGAGGCTGAAAGCGGGCGCAGGTGGCACGGGAAAAGCGGCGCTGCCGAAGCTTATGCTGGGGTAGGAGCGGGCCATGCCCGCGATGCTTTTGCATGGCCAAGATTCGCGAGCATGGCTCGCTCCTACAGGGGGCAGCACGCGCCTGGCAGTCCGGTGTCATGGAGGTGTGTAGGGTTGCAGCCTCCTGGCGCCAGCAATCTTGACAGGTACTTGCGCGCCCGACGCGGCTTTCGGCTTTCGGCAAAATGCTCCCCGCGCAGTATGCAAAAAGCTTTAATTGCTTATTTTGCATATTAGCATATGCCTAAAATGAATTTCCCTCCTGACACGGTTGCCGATAGCTTTATAAGCGTTCGTTAGGTAATACCGTCTTCTTATAAGAAAAAGGCGATATTGTGCTGGCGATTGGCATAACCGACACAGGAGCGCGCGACATGAGCGTAGAAATCATCGGCATGGTCACGGCGACGCCCAGCGCCGAGGTGGATCAGCCGCTGGGGGAAGCGGTGGATGCGCAGTTCGTCCGCCGTTTCGCCCAGGCTCACGAGGCCTCGGGCTTCGACCGGGTGCTGGTGGGCTACTTCACCAACGGCGCCGAGGGCGCGGTGGTCGCCTCCTTCATCGCGGCGGCGACGGAGTGGGTGGGCATCCTGCTGGCCTATCGTCCCGGGGTGATCGCACCGCCGCTGGCGGCGCGGCAACTGGCGACACTCGACCAGTTCAGCGGCGGCCGCCTGGCGCTCAACGTGATCAGCGGCGGCAGCGACGCGGACCAGCAGCGTGACGGCGACTGGCTCGACCATGACCAGCGCTATGCCCGCACCGACGAGTACCTGGACATCCTCAAGCGGATCTGGACCGCCGAAGGTCCGGTGGATCACGAGGGACGCTTCTACCGTTTCAAGGGGGCGCTGCCCAGCGTGCGCACCCGCCAGCAGCCGCACATTCCCATCTATTTCAGCGGCTCGTCCGCGGCGGCCATCGATGTCGCCGCCCGGCATGCCGACACCTACATGCTCTGGGGCGAGCCGCTGGCCGATTTCGCCGAGCATGTGCAGCGGGTGCGGACGGCGGCCGGAGCGCTCGGGCGCAGCCCACGGATCTCGGTGTCGTTCCGGCCGATCGTCGCCGATACCGAGGAAGCGGCCTGGAAGCGCGCCGGCGAGATCCTCGAGCGCGTGCGCGAAAACCGCGTGCGGCTCGGCCTGCCGTTGAGCGACCACGTGCCGGCCAATGTCGGCTCCCAGCGCCTGCTGGCCGCCGCCCGGCGCGGCGAGGTGCTGGACCAGCGATTGTGGACCGGCGTGGCGCGGCTGACCGGCGCGCAGTGGAATTCCACCGCGCTGGTCGGCACGCCGGAGCAGGTGGCCGAGACCCTCGGCCAGTACTACCAGCGCGGCGCCTCGACCTTCCTGATCCGCGGCTTCGATCCGCTGGAGGACGCCCAGCGCTATGGCCAGGGCTGATTCCGGCGATCCGCGAACATATCGCCGCCCTGCAGCAACGCCAGGCCGGCTGACCTTCTGGAGATTTTCCCATGCGACTGCTTCATCTCTTTCGCCGCGGCCTGGCCGTATTCGCCCTCGCCGCGCCCCTGGCCCAGGCCGCCGAGCAGACCGTGCTGCGCATCGGCGACCAGAACTACTACAACGTGCGCGCCTCGGTGGAGGCGTCCGGGGTGCTCGAAGGCGCGCCCTACAGGGTCGAATGGAAGCATTTCCAGTCCGCCGCGCCGGTGGCCGAGGGGCTGGATGCCGGGGCCCTGGACCTGGGCTTTCTCGGCGATTCGGGCTTCATCTTCCTGGCCGCCAAGGAGGCGCCGGTGAAGCTGATCGGCGTGTCGCGGCAGAACCCGGACACCATCGCGCTGCTGGTGCCCAAGGACTCGCCGGCAAGAACCATCGAGGACCTCAAGGGCAAGAAGGTCGCCTACTGGCCGGGCGCCTGGAGCCAGCAGCTGACCCTGCGCGCCCTGGAGAAGGCCGGCCTGCCGAGCGACTACGTGGACTTCGTCAAGCTGATGCCGATCGACGCCGCCGCCGCGCTGCCCCGCGGCAGCATCGATGCCTTCCCGGTATGGGAACCCTACATTTCCCAGCAGATCGTGTTCTCCGGCGCCAGGCCGATCATCACCGCCCGCGACCTGATGCCGGGGTTGTCGAGCATCGCCGCCAACGCCAACTCCATCGAGCCCAAGCGCGAGGTCATCGCCGACTTCCTCGGCCGCCTGCAGCGGGCCCGCGCCTGGGTCGAGGCGAACAAGGAAAGCTACGCCGACCTCTGGGCGAAGAAGGCCGGCCTCGACCAGGCGGTGTCCCGCCACTGGATCGGCCAGGCCAACATGAGCGTCGGCCCGGTGGACGAGCAGGCCGCCCGCGACTACCAGGAAACCGCCGACTTCCTGCTGGAAACCGGCGCGCTGCCCAAGGCCTTCGATACCCGCACGATCATCGATGCCTCGTTCGCCAGCGCCTTTGCAGAGCGTGCCGGGCAATGAGCGCCATCGGACTGGACGAACGCATGCTGGCCGGGCTGACCGAGCGCTTCGCCGCCGGTGCCGAGGCGCTGGATCGCAGCGGCGAATTCCCCCGGGAGAATTTCGCCGAGCTGCAGCGCCTCGGCCTGCTGGCACTGACCGTGCCGGAGCGCTTCGGCGGCGCCGGCGCCGGGCTGGACGAGGCGCGTCGGGTGATCTCGGCGGTGGCCAGGGGCGAGCCTTCCACTGCGCTGATCCTGGTCATGCAGTACCTGCAGCATGCGCGCATGCAGGCCAACCCGCGCTGGCCCGAGAGCTGGAAGCGGCGCCTGGCGCTGGATGCGGTGGAGAGCGGCGCGCTGATCAACGCCCTGCGGGTCGAGCCGGAACTCGGCACGCCGGCCCGCGGCGGCCTGCCGGCGACCCTCGCCCGGCGCAGCGCCGACGGCTGGCGGTTGAGCGGGCGCAAGATCTATTCCACCGGCAGCCACGGCCTGACCTGGTACCTGGTCTGGGCGCGCAGCGACGATGCCGACCCGCTGGTCGGCGCCTGGCTGGTGCACCGCGACAGCCCCGGCATCCGCATCAACGAGGACTGGGACCATCTGGGCATGCGCGCCACCTGCAGCCATGAAGTGGTCTTCGAGGACGTGCCGCTGGCGTTCGACCAGGCGGTCAGCGTCAGCCCCTGGAGCGCGCCGCAGGCCGAGTTCGACGCGCAGGGCCTGCTGTGGATGGCGGTGCTGATCGCCAGCGTCTACGACGGCGTGGCCCAGGCCGCGCGCGACTGGCTGGTGGACTGGCTGCAGCGCCGCCAGCCGGCCAACCTCGGGGC
>NZ_AZSV01000145.1:0-5775 GCF_000582595.1 Pseudomonas sp. BAY1663 | reverse complement strand
CATGCCCGGGCGCGCCATGCGCGTGGCCAGCAGCAGCGCGCCGAGCAACAGCGCCGCCGGTAGCGCGAGCTTGGCCCAGAACAGCGGCGTCCCGGCGATCGCCGCGAGGTCGGCGCGAACGCCGAAACCGGTCGCGATCAGCAGCAGCGCAGCGGCCAGGCCGAGCAGCAATGCCATGCCGAAACGCTTGGCGA
Source organism: Pseudomonas sp. BAY1663 (assembly GCF_000582595.1). Classification (NCBI taxonomy): domain Bacteria; kingdom Pseudomonadati; phylum Pseudomonadota; class Gammaproteobacteria; order Pseudomonadales; family Pseudomonadaceae; genus Pseudomonas; species Pseudomonas sp. BAY1663. Next base: position 5,581 of record NZ_AZSV01000145.1, on the reverse strand, counting down.
CGACGCGCCGATCCACCGGTGACACGCCGGTGGCGAGCAGGGTAATCAGGTCATCGGTGTTCATCGTGTACCTCGAATCTTCGCTGCCAGTGCCTTCAGGCCGCGGTGGATGCCGACCTTGACCGCCGAACTGGAGAGCCCGGTCAGGCGTGCGGTTTCCTCCACCGACAGTCCCTGCAGCTTCACATGGACGATCGGCAAGCGCTGGCGCGCCGGTAACTGCTCCAGCAGCTTGCCGAGGTCGCGGCGGGCCTCGGCCGGCTCGCTATCCTGCAGTGCGAGCAGCTCGGCGTTGTCGTCCAGCCGGTCGTGGCGCGCCGCATGGCGTGCGCGCGAACGGTAGTAATCGGCCAGCTTGTAGCGGCTGATGGCCTGTACCCAGGCCGTCAGCGGCTGGTCGCGGCGATAGGTCTGCCGCGCGTTGTGCACCGCCAGCAGCACTTCCTGCAGCAGGTCCTCGACATCGCCGGGCTGCTGCAGGCGCCGCTGCAGGTAGCCGCGCAGGTGCGTGCCGAGCTGGGTGAGGAATGCCCGGTACGCCGCCTCGTCGCCGTCGAGCCCGCGTAGCAGCAACGTGCGCAGCTGCGCTTCGCGTGCCTGGAGTATCTGTTGAGGAGTAGTTCGTTCCATCGAGCGCTCGGGTTACAGGTGGAGCGAGGATTCGTCGGCAGGGGCCCGGTAGGGCCGCGAATGCAATGCCGTCCACGGTAGAGGCGCGCCCGGAAAATCTCAAAATAAAATTTTCCGCTGTAACCGTGGCGGCAGGTGCGGCGAATTACCTCACGAGCCATCTGCAGATTCGCCGGTGGCCATTCAACCGATTGCGGAGAACCTTGCCATGAAGACTCTCAACCTTGCTGCCGCCGCCCTGGCGCTCGCTTCGATCGCCGCAGGCGTCCAGGCCGCCGAAACCGACAAGGGCGACATGGAGAAATGCTACGGCGTGGCCATGGCCGGCCAGAACGACTGCAAGGCCGGCGCCGGAACCAGCTGTGCCGGTACCTCGAAGCGGGACTACCAGGCAACGCCTGGAAGCTGGTGCCCGCCGGCACCTGCACCTCGATCGAGACGCCCAAGGGCATGGGTTCGCTGACCCCGATCGAGCGCTGACGGTGGAGGCGCCGGCCATGAATGCCGTGCTCGGTGCGGGCCTCGGGCTCAAGCCCGAGCACTACGCGCAGGCGAGCGCCTGCGTGGCGGATGGGCTGTGGTTCGAGGTCCACCCGGAGAACTACATGGTCGGCGGCGGCCCCCGGCTCGAGTGGCTGGAGGCCGTGGCCGCGCGGCACCCGCTGTCGCTGCATGGCGTATCGCTGTCGCTGGCGGCCGACTGCCCGCCCGACGAGGCGCACCTGCGCCGGCTCGGGGCGCTGGCCGAACGGGTGCGGCCGGTGCTGGTCTCCGAACACCTGGCCTGGTCGAGCTGGCGCGGCCACTACCATCCCGACCTGCTGCCGTTCCCGCGTACCCACGCGGCGCTCGCACGTATCGCCGCGAACATCGAGCGGACCCAGGACGTGCTGGGGCGGCGTATCGCCATCGAGAACCCCAGCCATTACCTGCGCTTCGACCAGCACCAGTGGGACGAGATCGAATTTCTCGCCGAACTCAGCCGGCGCACCGGTTGCGGCCTGCTGCTGGACGTCAACAACGTGCAGGTCAGCGCACACAACCTGGGATTTTCCGCGACCGATTACCTGCAACGCTTCCCGGCCGAACCGGTGATGGAGATTCACCTCGCCGGGCATAGCCTGGACGGCCCGTCGGCGTTGCTGATCGATTCGCATGACGCGCCGGTGGATGCGGCCGTCTGGGCGCTGTACCGGCAACTGATCGAGCGCATCGGTCCGCGTCCGACACTGATCGAGCGCGACGACCGGCTGCCACCCTTCGACGCGCTGCTGGCCGAACGCTCGCTCGCCCAGCAGGTACTGGAGCACGTCGGAGGCTGGCAATGAACGGCTCGCTGGCGGCATTCCAGGATGCCTTCGTCGCGGCGCTCTACGACAGCCCCGACGCCGCGCCGGATGCGCTGGCCGGATTGCAGGCGCAACCCGGCTTCGCGGTGTACCGCAATAGCCTGATCAAGGGCTGCGTCGAGGCCTTGCGCGCCAATTTCCCCACCGTCGAGCGGCTGGTGGGCGGCGAGTGGTTCGCCGCCGCCGCGGCGCTGCATGCCCGCCAGGCGCCTCCCGTCAGCGGCTCGCTGCTCGAATACGGCGCAACCTTTCCGGCCTTTCTGCAGGCCTTCGAGCCGGCACGGGATCTGCCCTACCTGGGCGGGGTCGCGCAACTGGACCGGCTATGGCTCGAGGTGTTCGGCGCTGCGCAACAGCCCGTCCTGGCAGTCACTACGCTGGCCTCGCAGAGCCCCGCGACCCTGGCCCGGCAGGTGCTGCGACCCCGCGCAGCGGTGCGCTGGCAGTGGTTCGCCGAGCTGCCGGTGTACAGCATCTGGAGCTGCAACCGGGAGGCGCGCGAGGTGCCGGATACGCTGCGCTGGCAAGGCGAGGGCGTGCTGCTCAGCCGTCACGCCGGCGCGATCGGCTGGCAACCGCTGGAGCGGGCCGGCTGTGCGTTCCTCGATGCCTGCGCCAGCGGGCTCGACCTGGAACAGGCCAGCGCCGCGGCGCTGGCGATAGACCCCGAACTCGATTTCACCGACCTGCTCGGCCGGCTGCTGGCGGCAGGCGCGTTCGCCGCCGTGGTGGCGCCGGCGCAACCTGCATGAGGAGACCGTCATGGACACTTCCCAGGTCCAGCACGCCAGCGCGCCGATGCGCCTGCGCCGGCAGTGGAACCGTTTGGCGCACTGGCTGCAGCGGCTGCTCGGCGATTCGCTGCTGAGCCTGGTAGCGCGGCTGGCCGTCGCGGCGATCTTCTTCCTTTCCGGGCGCACCAAGGTGACCGGCGTGCTGGAAATTACCCCGGTGACCTTCGAGCTGTTTCGCAGCGAATACCCGCTGCCACTGCTGCCGCCATACCTGGCGGCGCACCTGGCGACCTACGCCGAACACCTGTTTCCGCTGCTGCTGGTGCTCGGCCTGTTCACCCGGCTGTCGGCCCTGGCGCTGCTGCTGATGACGCTGGTGATCCAGCTGTTCGTCTACCCCGACGCCTGGTCGACCCACCTGAGCTGGGCCGGCCTGCTGCTGCTGATCATCGGGCGCGGCGCCGGCACGGTCTCGCTGGATCGCTGGCTGGGCATCCGTTAGAACGCGGGGTCAGGCGAAGACCGCGTCTTCGTCGTCCGGAATCTCATCGGTCACGAACACGCGGGCATGCCCGCTCTGCTCGTCTTCGATCCTGAGGCCGAAGTAGAGGGCATCGTTGGCGTCCCAGAACGCCTCGACCTGGGCCAGCGGAGCCTGTTCGAGCAGGACCTGGCCGGTGTGTTCGAGGATGATGGAATAGCGTTTGTCAGCGGGCATGGGGAAATGACTCTGATCATCGGGATGGGCTGCGGGCAACCGTGATGTCATTTTGTCACTTCACGAGCCCCGTTCCCCAGCCGTTCATCGCCACGAGGCAAATGCCCGCCGAATGGTCGTGGAATGCTCGATCCAGGTGCGCATCGATTGGCTCGGCAATTGCACGGACTGCCCTTCCCAGCACAGAGGATTTCGTTCGAGCATGACCGACAGGACAGACTTCGAGGTAGACAACAGTCCGGCGCTCTGGCGTTCCCAGGAGATGCTGCTGCTCCAGCAGGTCATGGCGCTGGCCGGCAGGGACTTCGCGGTGGAACCGGTGTTCAAGGAAATGCTGCATCTGCTTTCCGAGCTGCTCGGGCTGAACCGTGGCCGGATCGTGCTGCTCGATCCGGATGGCCGTGGCGGGCACATCCATTACGCCTACGGCCTGACCGACGACGAAGTAGCGCTGGGCCGCTACGCACTCGGCGAGGGGATCACCGGTCGGGTGCTGGCGCATGGGCAGCTCATCATCGTGCAGGACATCGACAAGGAGCCGGTCTTCCTCGGCCGCATGGTTGAACGCAGCAAGCTGCCGGCCGGGCCGGTGTCCTTCATCGCATTGCCGATCCAGATCGGCCAGCAGACCGTGGGGGTGCTGGCCTGCCATCGCATCCGCATGCGTGCGCGACCGCTGGCCGACGACCTGACCGTCCTGCGCATCCTCGCCACGCTCGCCGGGCAGTTGCTGCACCTGCGAGGCTACATCGAGGAGAAGACCCGCGCCCTGGCCCAGCACAACGACCTGCTGACCCGCGCCCTGCATGCCGACGCCACGCGTTATGGCATCGTTGGCAATTCGCCCGAGTTGCTGCGCGCCATTTCCGAGTTGGAGCGGGTTTCGGATGCCACCGCCAGCGTGTTGCTGCTCGGCGAGTCCGGGACCGGCAAGGAACTGTTCGCCCGCGCCCTGCACCTGGCCAGCCCGCGGCGTGACAAGCCATTCATCAAGGTCAATTGCGCGGCGATTCCCGACAGCCTGTTCGAGTCCGAGTTGTTCGGCTACGAACGCGGCGCCTTCACCGGGGCCACTGCCCTGCGCGCCGGCTGGTTCGAGCAGGCCGATGGCGGCACCATTTTCCTCGACGAGATCGGCGAGCTGCCGCTGACCATGCAGACCAAGCTGTTGCGCACCCTGCAGGAAGGCACCATCACCCGGCTCGGCGGCAAGCGTGAGATCCGTATCGATGTGCGTCTGGTGGCGGCGACCAATCGCGACCTGGCCAGCGAGGTGGGGCGCGGGCTGTTTCGCCAGGACCTCTACTACCGCCTCAACGTCATCCCCATCCACCTGCCGTCGCTGGCCGAGCGGCGCAGCGACATCCCGGCACTGGCGATGCATTTCCTCAACCGGGTCAACCAGGCGAACCAGCGCAACATCAACCTGACCGGTGATGCCATCGCCCGGCTGCAGGCCTACCCCTGGCCGGGCAATATCCGCGAGCTGTCCAATGTCATCGAGCGCGTGGTGCTGCTGGCCGATCGCTCTCTGCTCGGCGCCGCGGACCTGGAACCGTTCCTGGCCGGCGGCGAGGCCGTCGGGGACGTGCGAGCACAGGCGACGGTGGACGATGGCCGAGGCGAGGTGGCCATGGCCGTGCGGCCCTACGCGCCGGCGGGCTCGCATAGCGCCGACGAGCTGCGCCAGGCGCTGGCGCGCTGCGGCGGCAACAAGTCGCGTGCCGCGCAATCGCTCGGGCTGACGCCGCGGCAGTTCGGCTATCGCTGGGAAAAGCTCGGCCTGTAGCGGGCGCCTTCCTGCCATTCGGGTCGGCCGATGACATTGTTTACATTGTTTCCAATCTGTTCGTTGGGTATGCCGCCAGATGCGCGGAAAGCGAGCCTTAAATTTCATATCTAATTGATATAAAAGGAATTTTATTGAGTATTCGGTGATTGGCATAACCTCTGCAATGACCCCGACGAGACCAGAAGAGCAGCCCGCTGCTCAGTTTGAATCCCCGTTGGAGAATGCCATGTCCGCCGCACCCGCCACCTGTGCCACCACCGTCAAGACCTACCTGAAGCCGATCGACCGCGACAGCCTGATGGGTTTCGCCGAGAAGGGCCGCAACAACCCCGCCAGCCGGGGCACCAACAAAGTCCAC
>NZ_AZSV01000144.1:0-6109 GCF_000582595.1 Pseudomonas sp. BAY1663 | reverse complement strand
GGTACGGCGTGCACAGGCTGCTCTTGTGGGAGGCCCGACCTCGGGGCGATGCTCTTTGGGCTTCCAGCTTCCAGCCGTAGGGGTGAAACCCGCCGATACGGAGCTGCCATCCCGCTGGGGCGGCGGGTTGCAACCCGCCCTAAACCGCTACACCGCCAGGTCATATCGGCTCAATATCCCGCTGAAAACCCTCCAGATCACCGCATTTGCGCCGCTTGCCGCCGCGCTTGTCACAGAACCGCCATCTGCCCCGCCTACCGTCCGCTGCAGTTTCCGGGATGGGCCCGGCCAACACAGTTCGGGGGGATTGTTCATGAGCACATATCGCAGCGGCGGCCAGCGTGCCGGTTTCAGGATCAGCCTGCTGACGCTGGCCGTCAGCGCCGGTTCGGCCTGGGCCGAGGAGCCGCTGGTCATGGAGCACGTCGAGGTTATCGGCCAGGCCGTCAGCATCGACGAGGCACTGAAGGACCAGCGCAGTTCCGACAGCGTCAAGAGCGTGGTCCATGCCGACGGCATCGGCCAGCTGCCGGACGACAACGCCGCCGAAGCGCTGCAGCGCATCCCGGGGATCTCGGTGGAGCGCGACCAGGGTGAAGGGCGCTTCGTCAGCGTGCGTGGCATCGCGCCGGACCTGAACAGCGTCACCATCAACGGCACCCTGGTGCCCTCGCCGGAAAGCGGCCGGCGCGCGGTGGCGCTGGATGTGCTGCCGTCCGAGCTGGTGCAGTCGCTGTCGGTGGTCAAGACGCTCACCCCGGACATGGACGCCAACTCCCTGGGCGGCACCATCGAGGTGGAAAGCCTCTCGGCGTTCGATCATGACGGCCTGTTCTACAGCATCAGCGGTGAGGGCAGCTACGACGAGAATGTCGAGAAGACCAGCCCGAAATTCTCCGGTGCGATCAGCAACCGCTTCAGCCTTGGCGATGGCGTCGACAACTTCGGTGTGGCCGCAGCCGTCAGCTGGCAGGAGCGCAAGTTCGGTTCGGACAACGTCGAAACCGGCGGCAAGTGGGACTTTGCCGACGATGGCGCACGCCTGGAGGAGTTCGAGCAGCGCGACTACGAGATCACCCGCGAGCGCACCGGTTTCGGGCTGAACTTCGACTACAAGCCGGATGACGTCAGCAGCTATTACCTGCGTACGCTGTACAGCCGCTTCAAGGATACCGAAACGCGCAACGCCGCCGGCGTGGAGTTCGAGGACGCCAGATGCCCGGCGAAACCGGCGATGCCGAAGGCTGGCGCGAGCTGAAATCGCGCGAGGAAACGCAGACCGTCCAGTCCTATGTATTCGGTGGCGAACGCATGATGGGCCTGTGGACCCTGAGCGGGCAGGTCGGCTACAGCCAGTCCCGCGAGCGCAATCCGGGTGGAATCTCCGGCGCGACCTTCGAAGGCGACTTCGCCGACGCCGGGTTCTCCAGCAGCCGCAAGCCGCGCCTGACTGTGGATTCGGCCTTCTACGATCCGGCTTCCTTCGAGCTGGACGAAGTGGAGTGGGGGAAGAGCGACACCCGCGACCGCGAGAAGAACATCCGCCTGGACCTGGCCCGCGACTACGACATCCAGGGCTACGCGGCGCAGGCCAAGTTCGGCGGCAAGCTCAGCCGCCGACACAAGGACAACGACAGCGAGGTCTGGGTCTATGACGACTTCGACGACCTGACCCTGGCCGATTTCCAGGGTGGCAACGTCGACTACGCGCTCGGCCGCTTCGGCCGCGGCATCAGCGCCTCGGCGATCAAGGGCGCCATCGCCGGGCTGGACGCCAGTGAGTTCTACGACGAGGAGGAGTCGCGCATCAATGACTTCGACATGCACGAGGACATCAATGCCGCGTACCTGATGAACACGGTGGACGTTGACCGCTGGCGTGTCATCGCCGGCCTGCGCTACGAAGGCACGCGCTTTCGCGCCAAGGGCACCGGCATGCGCGACGACCAGTTCGAGTCCATTTCCAGCAGCAACGACTACCACCACTGGCTGCCCGGCCTGCACGTGCGCTACCAGCTGACCGATGACACCCTGATCCGCGCCGCATGGACCAACAGCGTGGTACGCCCGACCTTCGGCCAGCTGGCACCCGGTTTCGTCATCGATGGCGACGACGCCGAGTTCGGCAACCCCGATCTCAAGCCGCTGGAGTCCGTCAACTACGACCTCGGCATCGAGCACTACATGGGCCGCGCCGGCGTGGTGTCCGCCTACCTGTTCTACAAGGACATCGACAACTTCATCTACAACACCGACCTGGCCGGCACCGGCCAGTGGGCGGCATTCGACGAAGCGCTCAGCTTCCAGAACGGCAGCAGCGCCAAGCTCTACGGGCTGGAGCTGGCCTACTCGCAGAAGCTCGACTGGCTGCCGGCGCCGTGGAACGGTTTGTTGCTGGGCGCCAATGCCACCTTCAGCAAGTCCGACGCGGACATCGAGGGCCAGGGCATGCGCCGCAGCATCGACCTGCCGAACCATTCCGATACGGTCGGCAACCTGATGGTCGGCTGGGAAAACGACCGGGTCAACCTGCGCCTGGCCGCCAACTACAAGTCCGACTACCTGTACGAGGTGGCCGGTATCGACGACAAGGCCCACGACCTCTACGTCGATGACCAGCTGTTCGTCGACTTCAAGGCCGGCTACTTCCTCACGCCGAACCTGCAGCTGACCTTCGAGGCGCTGAACCTGACGGACGAGTCCTACTACGTCTACACCGGCCGCCGTTCCTACAACGCCCAGTACGAAGAGTACGGCCCGACCTACAAACTCGGCCTGACCCTGACTCACTTCTGACCCCTTGCCGCTCCGGTGCCCGCCGTTCCCCTTTACGGCCGGGCACCGGCCTGCGGCACCTGAATGGATATCGCATGAACGCATTACCCAAAACCCTGCTGCTCGGCCTGTGCATCACCCTGGCCGCCTGCCAGTCCGCCGGTCAGGACGAGGCGCCACAGAGCACGCAGCTGAGCATCACCACGCCGGCGCAGACGGGCCTTGAATACGCGCAGTTGCTGGCCGGTAATGGCCCCTGGGCGGATGCCGAGCGCGTCCAGCTGGACAAGCAGGGCCTGCGCCTGCTGGACAAGGCCGGCAACACACTGGCCCAGCACAGCGGGCGTTTCGAGGGCATCGACCATCGCCTCGACCGTCGGGGGCTGCTGCTGGCCACCGTGGAGCGCAAGCGCCAGCAGGCGATGCTGATCGGCCTGGATGACAACCGGACCTGGAGCCAGCCGCTGTATCTGCCGCGCACCTCATTCGCCATCGAGGGGCTGTGCCTGTACCGCGACAGCGCGCGCAACGACTTCGTGTTCCTGCTCGGCGAGGAAGGTGTCGGCGAGCAATGGCTGGTGGGCAGCCAGGGCCGCCTGCTCGGTGAAGCACGGCGCGTGCGGGGGCTCAGCCTGCCGCCGCAGAGCACCTTCTGCCAGACCGATGACATGGCCGGGCAGCTCTACGTCAACGAGGAGAACGTCGGCTTCTGGCGCTACCCGGCGGATGCCGAGGCGCCGCTGCAGCGTGAGCCGGTCGATCTGGTCAAGCCGTTCGGCGCGCTGACAAAGGTGGCGGCTGGCATGGCGTTGGTGCCGGGTGGTCTGTTGGCCCTGGATGCCGAGGCGCCGGCGCTGCACCTCTATCGTCAGAGCGAATCGGGTTGGCAGGCGGACGGCGTGCTGCCGCTGGACGGCCTCGACGAGCCGGAACACATCAGTGCGCGTCGCACGTCCGAAGGAGTCGAACTGCTGCTGGCGGACGAGCAGGGCCTGCATCGCGCCCAGCTGGCGTGGCAGCCACAGGCACTTCCGCATCCCGAACCCCTCGTCAGTCTGGCGGCAGCGGTGGAGACCGGCCCGGTGCCCAGTCTGGGTGACGCCGCCGATGACCCGGCGATCTGGGTCAATCCGCGCGATCCTGCGCAGAGTCGCGTGCTCGGTACCGACAAGAAGGGCGGGCTGGTGGTGTACGACTTGGAGGGCCGCCAGCTGCAAAGCCTGCCCGTCGGCCGGCTGAACAACGTCGATGTGCGCAGCGGCTTCCGCCTCGGCAGCATGCGCGTGGACCTGGCCGTGGCCAGCAACCGCGATCACAACAGCCTGCACCTGTTCGCCATCGACCGCGCGAGCGGGGTGCTCCGCGATATCGGCCAGATCGCCACGCCGCTGAGCGATATCTACGGCCTGTGCATGTTCCAGAACCGCCAAGGTGTCACCTACGCGATCGCCAACGACAAGGACGGCACCTTCGTCCAGTACCGCCTCGATGGCCAGTCCGACCAGCCGCAGGGCGAACTGGTGCGGCGCTTCAAACTGGACAGCCAGCCCGAGGGCTGTGTCGCCGATGACCGTGGCGAGCGGCTGTTCGTCGGTGAAGAGGACGTTGCGGTCTGGGTGGTCGATGCCCGTGCCGAGGTACCGGCAGCGCCCCAGAAGGTGATCGGCGTCGGCGGGCCGGTGTACGACGACATCGAAGGCCTGGCGCTCTACCACGGCGAGGGTGCCGATTACCTGGTGATCTCCAGCCAGGGCAACGACAGCTATGTGGTGCTCGATGCCCAGGCACCGTATGCCGTGCGCGGCGCGTTCCGCATCGGCCTGAATGCCGAGCGCGGTATCGACGGCGCTTCAGAAACCGACGGGCTGGAGGTCACTTCGGCGAATCTCGGCGGCGTCTGGAGCCGCGGCATGCTGGTGGTGCAGGACGGCCGCAAGCGCATGCCCGAAGGCACGCAGAACTACAAGTACCTGCCCTGGTCAGCCATCGCCGATGCGCTGGGTCTGGATGTCATCGCCCGGTAACCGACCCGCCATCCAATAGCAGCTGCCCATGCGGGCAGGAGGAAACGATTCATGCAAACGACTCTCGAGCACATGTCCGTCTGGGGCCTGATCAGCGAGGCCAGCCTGGTGGTGCAGGCGGTGATGGTGATCCTGGTGCTGGCTTCGGTCTCCAGCTGGTACCTGATCATTCGTCGCAGCGCCGCGCTGCACCGCGGCGAGCGCCTGCTGCGCAGCTTCCAGCAGCGCTTTCGCCAGGGCGGCGATCTCACCCAGCTCTACCGCGAAGGGCAGCAGCAGCCGCTGCCGGAGGAGGCCGCGTTGCAGCGCATCTTCCTCGCCGGTTACGGCGAGTTCACCCAACTCCAGCGTGAAGCGGGCATCGCCCCGGATGCGGTCGCCGAGGGCGTGGAGCGCAGCCTGTACGTCGCCATTGCCGAGCAGGAGGAACGCCTGGAGAAGGGCCTGCAGTTCCTCGCCACGGTGGGTTCGGTGAGCCCCTACATCGGCCTGTTCGGCACCGTGTGGGGGATCATGAACTCCTTCCTCGGCCTTTCGCAGGTACAGCAGGCCACGCTTTCCACCGTCGCCCCGGGTATCGCCGAGGCGCTGATCGCCACGGCCATCGGCCTGTTCGCGGCGATTCCCGCAGTGATGGCCTACAACCGCTTCGCCGCCCGCGGGCAGACGCTGGTCGGCCGTTACTACGCCTTCGGCAACGAGCTGCAGGCGCGCCTGCATCGGCGCCTGCACGCTGCTTCGCCCAGCGTCGCCGCAGCCGCCTGAGGAGGTCAGCGATGCTAGTCAGGCCACAGCGCAAACACGGGCCCAAGGCGGAAATGAATGTGGTGCCCTATATCGACGTGATGCTGGTGCTGCTGGTGATCTTCATGGTCACCGCGCCGATGCTGGTGCAGGGCGTCAAGATCGAGCTGCCGAAGGTGGCGGCCGAGGCGCTGCCGGTGGAGAACGAGCGGCAGATCCTGACGCTTTCGGTGAAGGCCGACGGCGGCTTCTACTGGAACCTCGGCAGCGAACTGGACGTCGACAACCAGACCGACAGCGCCGTCGACCTGGCCGAGCTGCAGGCCAAGGTCGGCGCGGTCATTGCCGCGCGGGGCGACACCCAGGTCTACATCCGTGCCGACGAGGCGGCGGACTACGGTCGTGTGGTCGCCGGTATCGCCGAGCTGCAGCGCGGCGGGGTGGTCAACCTGGGCCTGATCACCGAGGCGCCGGCCGCTGCGGGGCGGCCTTGAGCATGGCCAGCCTGACCCTGGATGCCATTCGCAACGACCGCCCCGTCGAGCGCCGCTGGCCGGGCGACCTCG
>NZ_AZSV01000143.1:0-6330 GCF_000582595.1 Pseudomonas sp. BAY1663 | reverse complement strand
CGCAGCGCGAGCCGCAGCAGGCACCGCGCCCGCAGGCCCAGCCGCAGCAGCCCGCAGCACGGCAGCAACCGGCGCCGGATTACGACAGCTTCGACGACGACATCCCCTTCTAGAGTCTTCTGAATGCGAATGCGCCTGATGCTGTTGGGCGGCGGTAATGCCCTGGGGCAGGCGCTTATCCGCCTCGGTGCCGAGGAAGACATCGGCTTTCTCGCACCGCGCCCGCCCGCGCAAGGCTGGGACGCGCCCAGCCTGACCCAGCTACTCGACGACAACCGCCCGGATGTCGTGATCAATCTCGCGTATTACTACGACTGGTTCCAGAGTGGGCAGACCAGCGAGCCGGCGCTCGCGGCCCAGGAACGGGCCGTCGAGCGTCTGGCCGAACTTTGCCAGCACCACGATTTCGTGCTGCTGCAGCCCTCCAGCTATCGCGTCTTCGATGGCGCGCGAACCACCGCCTACAGCGAGAAGGATGAAGTGGCGCCGCTGGACGTCCGGGGCCGGGCGCTGTGGCGCATCGAGCAGAGCGTGCGCTCGTTCTGTCCGCGGCATGTGCTGTTGCGCTTCGGCTGGTTGCTCGACGACAGCCGTGACGGCGTGTTGGGGCGCGTGCTGCAGCGGCTCGAGCAGAGCGAGCCGATCCTTCTCGCCGACGACCGCCGCGGCAACCCGACGCCGGTGGACGATGCGGCGCGGGTGATTCTCGCCGTGCTCAAGCAACTGGACTGCCAGGCGCCGCTGTGGGGCACCTATCACTACGGCGGGCACGAAGCCTCCACGCCCCTGCTGGTCGGCCAGGCATTGCTCGCCGAGGCGGGCAGGTATCGCGACGTGGCGGGCGCCACCCTGACGCCGGTCGCCCATGCCGATTGCCAGGATGCGACGGACGAACCGCAGCACGGCGTACTCGCCTGCAAGAAAATCTTCACCACCTTCGGCATCAAGCCGCGCGCATGGCGCACCGGCCTGCCGAGCCTGCTGGAACGCTATTACCGTCATGAGTGATTCCCCGATCCTGGTGACCGGCGGTGCCGGCTTCATCGGCTCCAACCTGGTCGACGCATTGCTCGCGCGCGGCTATTCGGTGCGGGTGCTGGACAACCTTTCCACGGGCAAGCGCGAAAACCTGCCGGCGGATGGGCGGGTCGAGCTGATCGTCGGCGATGTCGCCGACGCGGAATGCGTGCGGAAGGCCGTGAGCGGCTGCCGGGCGGTTGTGCACCTGGCGGCGGTGGCTTCGGTGCAGGCGTCGGTGGACGATCCGTTCGGTACCCACCAGAGCAACCTGATCGGCACGCTCAACCTGTGCGAGGCGATGCGCGAGGCTGGCGTGAGGCGGGTGCTGTTCGCCTCCAGCGCTGCGGTCTATGGCAACAACGGCGAAGGCCAGGCCGTCGACGAGGACACACCGAAGGCGCCATTGACGCCTTATGCGGCGGACAAGCTGGCCAGCGAGCATTACCTGGATTTCTATCGCCGCCAGCACGGGCTGGAGCCGGCGATTTTCCGCTTCTTCAATATCTTCGGGCCGCGCAGGATCCTTCGTCGCCGTATTCCGGGGTGATCAGCATCTTCACCGAGCGGGCGCAGAAGGGCCTGCCGATCATGGTGTTCGGCGATGGTGAGCAGACCCGTGACTTCGTCTACGTCGGTGATCTCGTCGAGGTACTGGTGCAGGCACTGGAATCGCCTGAAGTGGCAGAGGGCGCGGTGAATGTCGGACTGGGTCGAGCAACCTCGCTGAATCAATTGCTCGAAGCGATCGGCGATGTGCTGGGCGGGCTGCCTGTGGTGAGCTACCAGGCTTCGCGGCCCGGAGATATCCGGCATTCGCGGGCGAACAATGCGCGGCTGCTGCAGCGCTATCGCCTGCCGGCGCCGCCGACCGACATGCGCGATGGGTTGGCCCGGTTGCTGGGCCTGTAAGCGTAATTCGAAAAACACAAAAGGCGCCGAAGGGCGCCTTTTGTTCGTCTGCGATTCGGCGGGTGCCGGTTTCGTCAGAACTTGTAGCCGAGACCGACCATGTAGACGAAGGGGTCTACGTCCACGTCGACTTTGACCTTGCCCAGTGCGGCATGATTGGAAGTCGCTTCGGTGTCAATGTCGATATAACGAACCTGGGCGTTCAGCATGAGACTGTCAGTCAGCATATAGTCCATGCCTACTTGGGCGGCCAGGCCCCAAGAGTCCTTCAGGTCCAGGCCGTTGAAACCATTTCCTTCGGCATGGCTGCTCAGCTTGTCATCGAAGAACCAGGTGTAATTGACGCCTGCACCTACATAAGGTTGGAACGCGGAGTTCTTCTCGAGCGGGTAGTAAATGACGCTCAGGGTCGGCGGCAAGTGCTTGATGCTGCCGAACTTGCCATCGAGCGGAGCTCCCAGCCCTTTGACACCAACGTCATGGCTGAACGGAGTGGCCGCCAGCAACTCGATACCGATTTTATCGGTAACCATGTAAGCGAAATTCAGCCCCAACTGAGTATCGCTATCGAGAGTGGCCTTCCCTCCGAGCGGTCCGGTCACAGCAGTAGAAATAGCACTACTATCTTCGTGCGGATCGACGGTAACCGCACCAGCGCGGACGATGATGTCCCCGGCTTCGAAAGCCTGGGCGAAGGGTGCGGCCAGCGCCAGGGCCAGCGCGGAAGCGGTGAACAGGGTCTTGCGCATGATGATGCTCCGTTGGTTGGGATGCGACTGGGGGCAATGGTAGGGGGTGGGGGTAGGGGCTTTTTGATCCAGCTCAATGAAAGCCACTCGCTATGCTGCGACGTATTGCCCGGGTTGCTTTGCATCAACCCACAGATGATAATGTTTCTCTTTTGAGTTAACGCCGTCTGCAAGGATTCCCTCAATGCCTTCCTCCATCCCCCGCCTGCTGGCGGCTGCCGTGCTGCCGTGCTGTCTGCAGCTCTATGCTGCATCGCTGTCGGCCGCCCCGCTGGATGCCGCGCTGGACGAGAGCGAGCGTCTGTCCGCGGAAGCGAAAGCTTCGCAAGTGCGGATCGACCAGCTCGATGACGCCACACGACAGATGCTCAACGAATACCGCAGTGCGCTGCAGCAGACCGAGGCGCTGAAGGCCTACAACAAGCAACTGCAGGCGCTCACTGCGGCGCAGCGCAAGGAGCTGGAAGGCTTCCAGCGGCAGCTGGACAGCATCGAGCGCACCCAGGAGGCGGTAACGCCGCAGATGGGCAGATGGTCGAGGTGCTGGGCGAGTTCATCGCTGCCGACTTGCCGTTCCTTCCGGATGAGCGTGCCGATCGCCTGGCCAGCCTGCAGGATCTGCTGCCCCGCGCGGACGTCAGCCTGGCCGAGAAATATCGGCGCATTCTCGAGGCCTACCAGATCGAGAGCGACTACGGCCGGACGCTGGAAGCCTGGCGCGGCGAGCTGCCGATCGAGGGCGGTTCGCGTAGCGTCGAGTTCCTGCGCCTGGGCCGGGTGATGCTCTATTACCAGACGCTCGATGCCCATGAGAGCGGCTGGTGGAATCCGCAGACCCGCAGTTGGCAAGTCCTCGATGGCGGTGCCCGCCGGCCGCTGACCCAGGCCATCGCCATCGCCCGTCAGCAGCAGGCGCCCGCCTACCTGCAACTGCCCGTCAAGACACTGGCCGAGGAGGCCGCGCAATGAGCCGTCTGCTTTCCTGGATTTTCGTCGGCCTGCTGCCGGTCGTGGCGCATGCCGCCGAACCGCTGAACCCCGATCAGTTGCTCGAGCGTATCCGCAGCGAGCGGGCCGCCGAGGTCAGTGCCATGCAGACGCGTGAGCAGGCCTTCGTCCGTGACCGCGGCGAGCAGGCGCAATTGCTGGCCCGTGCACGCGCGGCGCTGGACGAGCAGAAAGCCGAGGCCGAACGGCTGAAGGCCCAGTTCGATCGCCAGGAGGCCGAGCTGGCCGAGCAGGAGAAACTGCTGGCCCAGCGGGTCGGTCATCTCGGCGAACTGTTCGGCGTGGTGCGCCAGAGCGCCGGCGATATCGCCGGCCAGTGGCAGGACGGTCTGCTCAATGCACAGTATCCCGAGCGCCTGCAGCAATTGCGCAGCCTGGCGGAAAGCCGCGCGCTGCCGTCCGCCGATGACCTCGACCGCTTCTGGATGATCTTGCTCGAGGATCTGGCGGCCAGTGGCCGGGTGGAACGGCTCGAGCTGCCGGTGGTGGCGGCCGATGGGCATCGCAGCGAGCAGCCAGTATTGCGGGTAGGCAGTTTCTCGGCCTTCACCGATGCGGCCTTCCTGCGTTATGACGCCGACGCCGGCGAGTTGCTGGTGCCAGCGCGTCAGCCTTCCGGCCAGGGGCTGGTCGGGGACTATCTGGAAAGCCGCGATGGGCTGGCGACACTGCCGGTCGACCCCAGCCGGGGCACCCTGCTGGCCCAGCTGCAGCGCCAGCCGGACCTGTGGGACCGCGTCCAGCAGGGCGGCCTGGTGGGCTGGGTGATCCTGGTGCTCGGTGCGATCGGCCTGCTGCTGGCCATCTGGCGCATGGTCTACCTGAGCGGCATCGGTCGCAAGGTCGGCAGCCAGATGCGCGAGCTCAATCATCCGCGTGACGACAACCCGCTGGGCCGCATCATCGGCGTGCTGGGACCCAAGCCGCAGCTGTCGGATCTGGAAACCCTGGAGCTCAAGCTCGACGAGGCGATCCTCCAGGAAACCCCGCCGCTCGAACGTGGCCAGCCGCTGCTCAAGCTGCTCGCCGCGGTGGCGCCGCTGCTCGGCCTGCTGGGGACCGTCACCGGCATGATCATCACCTTCCAGGCGATCACCCAGAGCGGTGGCGGCGACTCCCGGCTGATGGCCGATGGTATTTCCCAGGCCCTGGTGACCACGGTGCTGGGGCTGGTGGTGGCGATCCCGCTGCTGTTCCTGCATAGCCTGCTGGCCAGCCGCAGCAAGGCGCTGATCCAGCTGCTGGAGCAGCAGAGCGCGGGGCTGATCGCGCTGCATCTCTCGGGGGCGCCACGCCGTGACTGACCTGCGCACCCAGTGGCTGAGCCTGGTCGACAGCGGTCATGCGCTGCTCGATTTCATGGCGGCTGGCGGGGTGGTGATGTGGGCGCTGGCCGGGCTCTGCGTGCTGTATTGGACGCTGGTCTTCGAGCGCCTGTGGTTCATGCGCCGGGTCTTCCCGCATTGGGTCGAGGCGCGTCGGCAGGCCTGGACGCAGCTGAGCGACGAGCCGGGCAGCTGGCAACGGGCGGTGCGCGCGGCCTGGCTGGCGCAGGCGCAGCAACAGCTGTCCGGCCCGCTGCGGCTGAGCAAGACACTGGTGGCGATGTATCCGCTGCTCGGCCTGCTCGGCACGGTCAGCGGCATGATCGCGGTATTCGACGTGCTGGCGCTCAGCGGCACCGGCAACCCGCGCGGCATGGCCGCGGGGGTCTGGCAGGCGACCCTGCCGACCATGGCTGGCATGGTGCTGGCCATTACAGGACTGTTCAGCCTGGCGCGCCTCGAGCGGATCGCGCGCCAGTCTCTCGACCGGCTGGCCGACCAGCTGCGTCACGACTGAGGATTTGCGGATGCGTATGCGTCGTCACCATTACCAGCAGGAAGAAGACACCGGTATCGACCTCACGCCGATGCTCGATGTGGTCTTCATCATGCTGATCTTCTTCATCGTCACCAGCTCCTTCATCAAGGAGTCCGGTGTCGAGGTCCAGCGCCCGCAGGCGGACACCGCCAGCGCCCAGGACAAGGGCAACATCCTCATCGCCGTCACGGCCGACGGCCAGGTCTGGATCGACAAGCAGGCGGTGGACGTGCGCAGCGTGCGCGCCCACGTCGAACGCCTGCGCGTGGATCAGCCGGAAGGCGCCGTGGTCGTGCAGGCCGACCAGGATGCCCGCACCGGCCTGGTCGTTCAGGTGATGGATCAGGCGCGTCAGGCCGGCGTGCGGGATGTCGCCCTGGCTGCCAGCACGGGGACGCGCTGATGCGCCCGCGGCTGGCCCGTTTCAGCTTGTCGTTCATCGCCGCGTGCGTGATGGCGCTGTTGCTGTTCGCCCTGATGCTGAGCATGGTCAACCCACCGCAGGATGCGCTCCAGGACGATCCAGTAGCGATCGCCAACTTCATCCGCATGGACGGGCGTAACGAGGACAGTGCCACGCGTTCGCGCCAGCAAGCCCCGCAGCCGCCGCAGCCGAAGACGCCGCAGCCACCGACGCCGCCGACGCCGAACATGGCCACCCCGGATGCCAGCCT
This sequence comes from Pseudomonas sp. BAY1663, assembly GCF_000582595.1. Taxonomy (NCBI): domain Bacteria; kingdom Pseudomonadati; phylum Pseudomonadota; class Gammaproteobacteria; order Pseudomonadales; family Pseudomonadaceae; genus Pseudomonas; species Pseudomonas sp. BAY1663. The sequence continues at coordinate 107 of NZ_AZSV01000143.1, read as the reverse complement.
GCCGAAACTGGACCTGGACTTGCCGGCCATCGACAGCGGTATTTCCGTTGCGACCGCGCCGGCCCCCAGCCTGTCCGGCCTGACCGCCGCGCAGAGCGCGCCGGCGG
>NZ_AZSV01000142.1:0-6581 GCF_000582595.1 Pseudomonas sp. BAY1663 | reverse complement strand
GGGGCGTTTGGCGTCGCCTGATAATTCGTGCATTGAGCAAAAAGCGAAAAGCAAAAACTTTGATCGTCCAGGCGACTCGGACTCCGTTCCCGTCAGGAGGCTGAGTGGAGGTGTCGCGCAGGGGGACGCGAGGCATGGACGCCGAGCGAGGAACGAAGGGACAGGGACGTCCCTTCGTGACGGCCCCCGGAGCGGCACCGGAAGGAGGGAACCCCGGCGCAGCCGGGGCCGGATGTCGGGTGGCTTTCTTTTTGGTTCCTTTTTCTTGGCCAAACAAGAAAAAGGGACTCGCCCAGCAGGGCAAAACCAGAAGTATCAGCGCACTCGATAAGCGATTTAACGACGAACTTCCAGACAAACCGAACAGCAGCACCATCACCCAAACTTGCCAGCCCGGCGTCAAGCAACCCTGTCCTCCATAAAACGCGAAGGACCTTAACAGAAACGCTCAGCGCTTCTTGTCGCGGCGCTTCTTCTCGGCCTTCTTGTGGTGCGACATGAGGCGGCGCTTCTTGTTCACCTGGCGATCGGTCAGGGTGTTCTTCTTGCCCTCGTAAGGGTTATCGCCGCCCTTGTACTCGATGCGGATCGGCGTACCGACCAGCTTCAGCACGCGCCGGTAGGTGTTCTCCAGATAGCGCGTGTAGGACTTGGGCACCGCGTCCACCTGGTTGCCGTGGATCACGATCAGCGGCGGGTTGGCGCCACCGAGGTGCGCGTAGCGCAGCTTGATGCGCCGGCCGTTGACCATCGGCGGCTGGTGCTCCTGCACCGCGTCCTCGAGGATCTGCGTCAAGCGGCTGGTCGGCCAGCGGGTGATCGCCGACTTGAAGGCGGCCTGCACCGACTTGTACAGATGACCGACGCCGGTGCCGTGCTTGGCCGAGATGAAGTGGATGTCGGCATAGTCGACGAAGAACAGCCGGCGCTCCAATTCGGTCTTCACATAGTCCTTCTCGCCCGGCTCCATGCCGTCCCACTTGTTCAGCGCAATGACCAGCGCGCGCCCGGTCTCCAGCACGAAGCCGAGCAGGTTGAGGTCGTGCTCGACCACGCCCTCGCGGGCATCCATGACGAAGATCACCACGTTGGCATCCTGGATCGCCTGCAGCGTCTTGACCACCGAGAACTTTTCCACCGCCTCGAAGATCTTGCCGCGGCGGCGCACGCCGGCGGTGTCGATCAGCGTGTACTTCTCCTCGTCGCGCTCGAACGGGATGTAGATGCTGTCGCGGGTAGTGCCGGCCTGGTCGTAGACGATGACCCGCTCCTCGCCGAGCATGCGGTTGACCAGCGTCGACTTGCCGACATTGGGTCGGCCGATGATGGCGATCTTGATGCCATCCTTCTCGCTCGGCCCGGGAACACGGCGCGGCTCCTGACCCTCGGCAACGACCTCGGCCCCCTCGCCTTCCTCGCCCTCGGCACCCTGCTCGTCCTCCGCGACATCGTCCCGGGGAAAGATCCCCAGCGCTTGCTCGAGCATGTGGCTGATGCCGCGACCATGGGCGGCGGCGATCGGCAACGCGTCGCCCAGGCCCAGCGGGCTGAATTCGGCGCGGGCGATGTCCGGATCGACGCTGTCGACCTTGTTCGCCACCAGGAAGCAGCGCTTGTTCCGCTTGCGCAGGTGTTCGCCGATCATCTGGTCGGCCGCCGTCAGCCCGGCGCGCGAATCGACCATGAACAGCACCGCATCGGCCTCTTCGATGGCCTGCAGCGACTGCTCGGCCATCTTCGCATCGATACCTTCCTCGTCGCCGGAGATACCGCCGGTGTCGATCACGATATAGGTGCGGCCCTGCCATTTGGCCTCGCCATATTGGCGATCGCGGGTCAGCCCCGCGTACTCGGCAACGATGGCATCGCGGCTCTTGGTCAGGCGATTGAACAGGGTGGACTTGCCGACGTTCGGACGGCCCACCAGGGCGATTACGGGAACCATGCGGCTCTCCACTGCGATATTTCAGAAAACACGAAGGCCGCTGCAAGGCAGCGGCCGGATATTCAGGGCTCCGCCAAAGGCGGAGCCACGGGCTCGATGCGCGCTCAGTCGGCCTGACGAATCGTCAGCGCGACCAGCTTGCCGTCGTTGCCGTAAGCGTAGAGCCAGTCGCCCTCGACCACCGGACGCACACGCACGCCGGCGCTGTCGACGCGCTCGCGCGCGACGAAACGGCCATCGACCTGGCTCAGCAGATGCAGGTAGCCCTCGATGTCACCGACCACCACATAGCTGGACAACACCGCCGGGGCCGAGAGCTGCCGCCGGGCCAGCGACTCGTTGCGCCATAGCGCCGTCGTGGAGCGCTCGTCGATGCCTTCGACGGTGCCGTCGGCCAGGCTCAGGTAGACGCTGCCATAGCCCAGCGCCACACCGGCATAGCTGGAGGCGTCGCGCTGCCAGAGCATGCGCCCGCTTTCCAGCTCCAGCGCCGCGGCGCGGCCCTGGTAGGTGGTGACGTACAGCGTACCGCCGGACAGCAGCAGGCCGCCGTCGATGTCCACCACCCGCTCCAGTTCGGAACGACCTTGCGGAATCGCCACCCGCTGCTCCCAGACCGGCAGGCCGCGGCGGGTATCCAGGGCGACCACCTTGCCGCTGGACAGGCCGGCGATCGCCAGCTGGTTGGTCAGCAGCGGCGCGCCGGTGCCACGCAGGGTCAGTACCGCGGGTGAGCTCTCGTAGCTCCAGCGCTGCGCGCCGGTATCGATTTCCAGGGCGATCAGCCGGTCGTCCTGGGTCTGCACCAGGACGATGTCGCCGTTGACGGCCGGGGCGGCCAGCACTTCACTGCTGACCTGGCTGCGCCAACGCTCCTCGCCGCTGCTGACATCCAGCGCCAGCACCTCGCCGCGCAGAGTGCCAACCAGGATCAGGCCGTAGCCGGCACCGACCGCGCCGGAGACCGGCACGTCCAGCTTCTTCTTCCAGTTGACCTTACCGGTCAGCCGGTCCATGGAAACCACCAGGCCCTCGACGTCGGCGGCGTAGATCTGGTCGCCATAGACCACCGGCGTCAGCAGATTGTAGGTCTCACCCTGGCCTTCGCCGATGGAGCGGCTCCACTCCTTCTTCAAGGAGATTTCCGCGTCGAACTTGGTCAGCTCGGCGGGCCCGGGTTCCTTCGTGTCGTTACTGCTGCAGCCCGCGGCCAGTACGGCCAGGGTCAGCAGCGCGGCAGTCTTCCAGCGCATCGATTACGCCTCCCCTCGGGCCAGGTCATCCAGCTTCAATTGCAGACCGCCAATGGCCGCGTCCTGGGACAGCGATTCCTTGGCCTTGCTGTAGGCGGCATGGGCTTCGTCCTTGCGGCCGAGCAGCACCAGCAGATCGCCCCGGAGTTCTTCGCGGCTGGCGGCAAACGCCTTGTCCGCCTCGCCGTCCAGCAGCTTGAGAGCTTCCTCGGCTTTCTCCTGGACGGCCAGCACCCGGGCCAGGCGTTGGCGTGCCAGTTCGTCGAGGGTCGCGTCGGCCGGCTTGTCGATGATCGCACGGAGCTCGCTGGCCGCCTCGTCGAGACGCCCGGACTCAACCGCGACCTTGGCGACGAACAGGCTGCCGTATTGCGCGTAATGGGTGCCGGCGAAGTCCTTCTTCAGCTGGTTGCCCAGGCGCGACACTTCCGCGGCATCGACTTCGCCGCCCTCCAGTGCCGCGGTCAGCAGTTGCTGATAGACCACCGAGGCGCTCTGCGCCTGGCTGATCTGGTACTTCTGCCAAAACTGCCAGCCGAACACGATCACCAGGGCGAGCGCGCCCCCCAGCAGCAGCGGCGTGCCGTTGCGCTGCCACCACTCCTTGATTTGCGCCAGTTGTTCTTCTTCGGTACCCGAGGTCACACTGTCACTCCTTTCATTCGCTTAGTCTCAGACCTGCTCGAGGCAGGCAGCCAGACGCTCGGGCAGAGCATCCCAGGCAATGCTTTGTTGTTCGCTGTCGTCGCGCAGCGGCTTGCAACCTACCACGCGCCCGGCCAGTTCGTCCTCACCGAGAATCAACGCAAAGCGCGCACCGCTCTTGTCGGCCTTCTTGAACTGGCTCTTGAAGCTGCCGCCACCGGCATTGACCAGCAGCCGTAGCCCCGGCAGGGCGTCGCGCAGGCGTTCGGCCAGCGCCAGTGCCGCCAGTTCGGCAGCCTCGCCGAAGGCGCAGATATAGGCATGCGGGGCAGGGTTCAGTTCTTCCGGAACCAGCATGAGGGTTTCCAGCAGCAGCACCAGGCGCTCGACGCCCATGGCGAAACCGACGCCCGGCGTCGGCTTACCGCCGAACTGGCTGACCAGCCCGTCGTAGCGGCCACCGGCGCAGACGGTACCCTGCGCACCCAGCTTGTCGGTCACCCACTCGAATACCGTGCGACCGTAGTAATCCAGCCCGCGCACCAGCTTGGGATTGATCTCGTAGACGATGCCGACCGCATCCAGGCGCGCCTTGAGCCCCTCGAAATGCGCGCGCGACTCCTCGTCGAGGTAGTCGTGCAGGGTCGGCGCATCCGCCAGCAACGCCTGGGTCTGGGCGTTCTTGCTGTCGAGGATGCGCAGCGGATTGGTGGTCAGGCGGCGCTGGCTGTCCTCGTCGAGTTGCTCGAAACGCTGCTGCAGGTAGGCCACCAACGCATCGCGGTAGCGCGCACGCGCCTCGCTGGAGCCCAGGCTGTTGAGCTGCAAGGTCACTGCATCGGCCATGCCGAGCAGCTTCCACAGCCGCGCGGTGAGTACGATCAGCTCGGCATCGATATCCGGTCCGGGCTGGTTGAAGACTTCCACGCCGATCTGGTGGAACTGCCGGTAGCGGCCCTTCTGCGGCTTCTCGTAGCGGAACATCGGCCCGGTATACCAGAGCTTCTGCACCTGGCCGCCGCCGGTGAGGCCATGTTCGAGCACGGCGCGCACGCAGCCGGCGGTACCTTCCGGACGCAGGGTCAGGGACTCCTCGTTGCGGTCGAGGAAGGTGTACATCTCCTTGTCCACCACGTCGGTGCCTTCGCCGATGCCGCGGGCGAACAGGTCGGTGAACTCGAGGATCGGCAGGCGGATCTCGCTGTAGCCATAGCTGTCGAGCAGTTGCGCGAAGGTGCTTTCCAGGTAGCGCCAGGTCGGCGTCTGCGCCGGCAGGATGTCGTTCATGCCACGAATGGCTTGCAGGGACTTGCTCAATGGGGTTCCTTAAAAATCAACTGCGTGCGATCAGCGCCGCATCGGCCGCGAGCTTCTCGGCGGCCTTGCGCCGGATCAGCTGTTCCAGCTCGTCGACGAGGTTGTCGTTGTTCAGTTTCTGCGCCGGCTTGCCGTCGATGTAGACGAGGTTGTTCGGGCTCCCGCCGGTGAGGCCGATATGCGCCTCCTTGGCCTCGCCCGGGCCGTTGACCACGCAGCCGATCACCGCGACGTCCATCGGCACCAGCAGGTCCTCCACGCGGGTTTCCAGCTCGTTCATGGTCTTGACCACATCGAAGTTCTGCCGCGAGCAGCTCGGGCAGGCGATGAAGTTGATCCCGCGCGAGCGCAGGTGCAGCGACTTGAGGATGTCGAAGCCGACCTTGATCTCCTCCACCGGGTCGGCGGCCAGCGACACGCGGATGGTGTCGCCGATGCCGTCGGCCAGCAGCATGCCCAGCCCGACCGCCGACTTCACCGTGCCCGAGCGCAGGCCGCCGGCCTCGGTGATGCCCAGGTGCAGCGGCTGCTCGATCTGGCGGGCCAGCAGGCGGTAGGCCTCGACGGCCATGAACACGTCGGACGCCTTGACGCTGACCTTGAAGTCCTGGAAGTCCAGCCGATCGAGGTGCTCGACATGGCGCAGCGCGGACTCCACCAGCGCCTGCGGGGTGGGCTCGCCGTATTTCTTCTGCAGGTCCTTTTCCAGGGAGCCGGCGTTGACGCCGATGCGGATCGGGATGCCCTTGTCGCGCGCGGCATCGACCACCGCGCGCACGCGATCCTCGCGGCCGATGTTGCCCGGGTTGATGCGCAGGCAATCGACGCCGAGTTCGGCCACCCGCAGGGCGATCTGGTAATCGAAGTGAATATCGGCGACCAGCGGCAGCTGCACGCGCTGCCTGATCCGGCCAAAGGCCTCGGCGGCCTCCATGGAAGGCACCGAGACCCGCACGATATCGGCGCCGGCATTGGCCAGGCGCTGGATCTGGCCGACCGTCGCCTCGACGTCGCAGGTTTCGGTGTTGGTCATGCTCTGCACGGAAATCGGCGCATCGCCACCGACCGGAACGCTACCCACCCAGATCTTGCGGGACTGGCGGCGCTTGATAGGGGATTCGGAATGCATGATCAGCCTACTACTGTCCGAGCTTGAAGCGCGCCGTCTCGCCGCGCATGTATGAAGCGACGCTCACGGCCTCGCCGTTGTAACTGACTTGGGCGCCACGGGCGTAGCCAGGTGCACGTCCAGCGGCGCCTTGCCGCTGACGCTGGTGCTGCTGCCGGCCTTGGCCAGCGCGCTGTACAGCACGCGGCCGTCGGCATCGGTCACCCGGGTCCAGCAATCGGCGGTGAGCGCAGGTCCAGACGCGCCTCACCAGGCGCCGCGACGCTCGCCGGGCATCCGCGCCAGGCGTTTG
>NZ_AZSV01000141.1:0-6800 GCF_000582595.1 Pseudomonas sp. BAY1663 | reverse complement strand
CCAATGGCAGCAACACCCAATCTTGCCAGTCCGGTGTCAAGCAGCCTGTCCCCATGAAATGAGAAGAACCTTTTTTGTGGCCCTTTTCCGGGTCAGGCGTCCAGCGTGGCGTTCAGGCTGATCTGCGCGTTGAGCACCTTGGATACCGGGCAGCCGGCCTTCGCCTGGTTGGCGATCTGCTGGAACTGCGCTTCGTTGGCGCCGGGCACCCTCGCTTTGAGGGTCAGCTCGACGGCGGTGATGCTGAAGCCTTCGCCATCCTTGTCGAGAGTCACCTCGGCATGGGTCTCGATGCGTTCGGCGGTCAGCCCGGCCTGGCCGAGCATCATCGATAGCGCCATGGAAAAGCAGCCGGCGTGGGCCGCGCCGATCAGCTCTTCGGGGTTGCTGCCGGGAACGTCCTCGAAGCGGGTATTGAAGCCATAGGGAATGTCCTTCAGCGCGCCGCTCTGGGTGCTGATGCTGCCCTTGCCGTCCTTCAGGCCGCCTTGCCAGACGGCGGATGCGCTCTTCTTCATGACGGAACCTCGTGCAAATGGAGTGGGGCGGCGGCCGTGGCCGCGCGGGTCTAGTGCGGCTGCTCGGCGGCGAGGATCGCGCTGGCCAGTTCCATGTCGCTGGCCTGCAGCTGCGGTTGCTCGCTGCGCAGGCGCTGCAGCATGGCCTCCAGGTACGGGCCGCGGATTTCGCCGTCGCTGGCGACGAAGCTGCCGGCATCCTCGCGCGCCGCAAGCACCAGCTTGTCGTCCTTGAAGGTCAGGTAGGTGGAGGCCGTGGTGGCGCCCGAGGAAAGGATGTCGCGCACCAGGCCATCGGCCACGGCAGCGCCGAGCGGCGCCAGCGTCAGGGTGATCACAGCGAATAGCGTCTTGCGCATGGTCGGCACCTCCTGAGAGTCGTTCTTTTCAGAGTGCGCCGTCGCGCCAGGAGTTCCGGCGGGCGATCAGCCGGGGCCGTCGAGCAGCTGGCGAATGCGCGTGGCGAGCATGTCGATGCTGAAGGGTTTGGCCAGCATGTCGGTTCCCGGCCCGAGGAAGTCGCTGCGCGCCTCGTTGTCCGGCACGTAGCCGGTGATGAACAGCACCTTCAGCCCGGGGCGGTGCTGGTGTGCGGCTTCCATCAGTTGGCGACCGTTGAGGCCCGGCAGGCCGAAATCGCTGAGCAGCAGGTCGAGGCGCTCGCTGCCGTGCAGGTAGGGCAGCGCACTGCCGGCGTCGACGGCTTCGAGCACCTGGTAGCCGAGCTCCTGTAGCACCTCCACCACCAGCATGCGCACCGCGGCCTCGTCCTCGACCACCAGCACCGTCTCGCCAGCGTGCGCCCGCGGCACTTCGGTGGCCTCTTGCGCCGTGGCGTGTTCCTCTTCCTGCGTCTGGTTGCGCGGCAGGTAGAGGGTGATACGGGTGCCCTGGCCGAGGCTGCTGTCGATGCTGACGTGGCCGCCGGTCTGCTTGGCGAAGCGTAGACCATCGACAGGCCGAGGCCGGTGCCCTGGCCGATGGGCTTGGTGGTGAAGAACGGATCGAATGCCTTGGCGATGGTTTGCGCCGACATGCCGGCACCGTTGTCGGTGACGCTGAGCACGACATAGTCGCCGGGCTCCGGGACATCGGGCTGGCGCTCGTCGATCTGCAGGTTGTGCGTGCGGATATCCAGCTGGCCGCCGTCGGGCATGGCATCGCGGGCGTTGATCACCAGGTTGAGCAGGGCGTTTTCCAGCTGGTGCGCATCGGTGTAGGCCAGCCAGGTGTCGGCCTGCAGTTCGATCTGCAAACGGATGTGCTCGCCGATAGTGCGGCGCAGCATGTCTTCCATGGAAACCACCAGCAGGTTGACGTCCACCGGCCTGGGCGCCAGCGACTGCCGGCGGGCGAATGCCAGCAGGCGGTGGGTCAGCGCGGCGGCCCGGTTGGCCGAGGTGGTGGCGGCGTCGAGGTAGCGGCCGAGGTCGGCGCTGTTGCCGCTGGCGATCCGGTGCTGGATCAGGTCGAGCGCGCCGAGCACGCCGGTGAGCATGTTGTTGAAGTCGTGGGCCAGCCCGCCGGTGAGCTGGCCGATGGCTTCCATCTTCTGCGCATGGCGCAGTGCCTCCTCGGCGCGTTCGCGCTCGGCCATCTCGATGTGCAGGCGGCTGTTGATCGCCGCCAGTTCGCGGGTGCGTTCGGCGACGCGTCGCTCCAGGCTGTCGTTGAGCTCGCGCAGCGCCTCCTCGGCGGCGACCTGGGCGGTGACGTCGGTGTTGGTGCCGAACCAGTGGGTGACCTGGCCGAAGTCGTCGCGAATCGGCAGTGCGCGCGAGAGGAACCAGCGGTACTTGCCGTCCTTGCCGCGCAGCGGGAAGGTCTCCTCCCAGATCGAGCCGATGGCGAAGGCCCGCTTCATCGAGGCGCTGACCCGCTCGTGATGGTCGGGGTGGTTGACCGCCCGCCAGCCGAGGGCACGCATGGCCTCGCAGGTGGTGCCGGTGTAGTCGTACCAGCGCTTGTTGTACCAGTAGATGTACCCGCTGGGCTCGGCCATCCAGGCGAACTGGCTCATGTTGTCGGCGAGGGTGCGGAACTGTTCTTCGCTCTCGCGCAGCGCCCGCTCGGCGCGCATGCGCTCGTCGGCGCTCCAGGCGCGGTCGGCGACCTCGCGGATGAACGAGATGTCGTCGTCGAGCCAGGCGCGCGGCTGCTCTTCCAGCAGCATCAGGACCGCGGCGATGCGCCCCTGCTCGCACAGCGGTACGCAGACGATGCTGCGGATGTGGCTTTCGCCGAAGCGTTCGGCATGGCTGGCGGTGCGCGCATCGTGCAGCACGTCCTCGATGACCACCAGTTCGTTCTCCTGCAGGTCGTAGAAGAAGTCCCCGTAGTCGGCGAAATGCACCACCTCGTTGCTGCTGTCGGAGCTGCCGTCGCTCCAGTAGCGTTCGATGGTGGCGCTCTGGCTGGCGGCATCGACGCTGGCGAACAGCACGCGGGCAACGCCGATGGTGCGGCCGATCACGCTCACCGCGGCATGGGCGATGGTCTGGCTGTCGTGCTGTTCGCGCAGCAGGTCGCCCAGTTCGATCAGCGCCGTCTGGCGCTGCTCGGCCTGGCGCCGCTCCCTGATCTGCTGCTCGAGCATGGCGTTCATGCGCTGCATGCGCTCGGCGGCGTTGCGCTCGGCGGTGATGTTGCGCGCGGTGCCGAGAATGCGTACTTCGCCGTTGGGGTCGACCAGGCGGCGGCCGCGGTTGGCCATCCAGACGAACTGGTTGATGCGGGTGTCGAAGATCCGGTAATCGAGCTGGAACTCGCCTTCGGCCTCACCGGCCAGGGCGTTGCTCAGCGCCTTGATCAGCGTGCCGCGGTCGTCCGGGTGCACGCGCGCCAGGACCTCGTGCACGCTCAGCGCCGGCTGCTCCGGTGTCAGCCCGGCCATGGCCTTGAGCTGGCTGTCCCAGTGCAGCGAGTGCTGATTGTCGTGGTATTCCCAGACGCCGATGGAGGCGATCTCGTTGGCCAGGCTGATGCGCTGTTCCGCCTCGCGCAGGGCCTGGCTCGCCTGGGCACGCTCGGCCGCCGCACGGATGCGTTCGAGCACCTCGCGAACCAGGGTGATGTCGTCCGTGTTCCAGCGCTCCGGCAGGTTGCGGGCGAACAGCAGCACGCCACGCTGCGGCGTGGCCCGCTCTCCCGGCAGTTCGGCCAGCAGCAGGTCGGAGCTGGCCAGGCTGCGGGACAGCTCGTTGCCTGCGCCATGCTTGTCGAGCACGAGGATGCCGTCGCGCCGCAGTTGCGTGGCGACGGTGCCGCCCAGGGCGTGGCGGCCGAGCCGGCTCGGCCGGCCGGGGGCGAGCCATTGCTGCTGGATGACCAGCGCGCCGTCCTCCAGGTTGCCCCAGGCGACGCATTCGCTGCGGGTCAGGTGGGCCAGGCGCTCGTTGAGCACGCAGCGGATGTCGACGCGCTCGCTGTTTTCCTGCAGGCAGTCGCTGAGGTCCAGCAGGAAGGCCTGCCAGGCCTGGCGTCGGGTGCGCTCGCTGATGTCGCTGAAGGTGCAGATCGCGCCCTGCAGCTCGCCGTCGCGGTAGATCGGCGCGACGCGGTATTCCACCGGCAGGCTGCTGCCATCGACGCGGAAGAACAGTTCGTGCTCGACATGCCGCGGCTCGCCGGTGACGGCGGTGTGCTGGATCGGGCAATCGTGCACCGGGTAGGGGCGGCCGTCCGGATGGCTGTGGTGGATCACCTGGTGCAGTTGCCTGCCGAGCACTTCGTCGCGGCTGGCGAAGCCGAGCAGCTTGAGGAAGGCATCGTTGCACAGGGTCACCGCGCCGCTGCGGTCGATGGAATAGAAACCCTCGTTGGCCGAGTCGAGCAGCAGGCGGGTGAAGGCTTCGCTCTCGCGTCGCTCGAGCTCCAGGCGGCGCCGGCTGTCGATGTCCTGGGCGATGCAGATCCAGCGCAGCAGTTGCCCGTCGGCGTCGTAGATCGGCGCGGCGCTGGCCTGGAACCAGCGCAGGTTGCCATCGACGTCGCGCAGTGGCAGTTCGAGGGTGAAGGGCAGTTCCCGGCCCAGGGCCTGCCGCCATTGTTCGGCGATGCGCTGGCGATCGTTCGCGGCGATCGCCGCGAGCCAGCCGCTGCCGCACGAGGCCTCGGCGCCGAGCCCGGTGAACTCGCACCAGTAGCTGTTGCAGAAGCTCAGGCCGCCATCCGCTTCGCACTGCCAGACCACCTGCGGGCTGAGGTCGACCAGGGCGCGGTAGCGCTGCTCGGCATCGCGGATCGCGGCCTGCTGCAGGCGCGCCTCGGTGAGGTCGCGCAGGATCTTGACGAAGCCCCGCGCCTGGCCCTGGCTCTGCAGTGGCGTGAGTACGCCGCTGGCCCAGAAGCGCGAGCCGTCCTTGCGCTGGTGCCAGCGCTCGTCCAGCGCCGAGCCGCGCTGCAGGGCGGTGCGCATTTCCCGTTCAGGGGCGCCCTGCGCGCGATCCTCTTCGCTGAAGATGCAGCCGACATGACGCCCGATCGCTTCTGCGGCCGACCAGCCGAGCTGCCTTTGCGCACCGCTGTTCCAGCTGGTGATCATGCCCTGCGGATCGGTGGAGAGGATGGCGTAATCCTGGGCGCTGTCGATGATCTGGCGGCTGCGCTCTTCCTCGGCGCGGACCCTGCGCAGTGCCAGCAGCGCCATGATCTGGCGCGCCACGGCCTGCAGGTGCGCAGCCTGGCGCGGGGTGAGTTCGCGCGGCTGACGGTCGACGACGCACAGCGTGCCCAGCGGCAGCCCGGCGTCATCGCGCAGGAGCGCGGCGGCATAGAAGCATGCGCTGCTGCCATCGGCCAGGCGCGGCATCGCCAGCGGGGCGCTCAGTTCGTCGGCGCGGTGAACGACCAGTGGGCCGGGTTGCAGGATGGCCTGTGCCGACAGCGAGTGTTCGCGCGCGACGCTCTGCCGGTCCAGGGCGAACGCGGCCAGGCAATGTTGCCGTTCGCTGTCGATGAAATGGATCGCTGCCGCAGGGCAGGCGCAGAGCTCCGCGGCCATGGCGGCGAGTGCGTCGAAATCCGCTTCGGTCGAGGCATCCGCAATGGCATGGCGAGCCAATGCTGTCAGCCGGTCAGCTTCATTCCAGGTCGCTGAGGGGGCGCTGTATTCGACGTTCAAAGTGTCCTGCTCGGCTATCCATTGCGCTGGGTAATCCAAACAAACGGGCCGCGTGTGAGCACCGGCAACGTGGGTTGCCGAGTGCTCAGCAAAAGACTACGCCGAGGTGGCTTGGTTCAGGCCGTGTGCGACAAAAACGCCGACGAACGGAGCATTTTCGCCGCCGAGGTGTCAGCGGCGCTGGGCGGCGTTCAGGGCCTGCAGCAACCGGGCATCCCGGTTGTAGATGTCCGGACGGTAGCGCGGCTGGCCCGTCTCGTCGGCATCCGCGGTCCAGTAGGCCATCAGGATCGCTATCGGCCTGGCCAGGCGGTACTCGTGCGTCTTGCCGCTGGCCAGTAGGGAGGCGACCGTGTCCCGTTCGTCGGGCATGAGCAGCAAGTCGACCAGTTGCAGCGCCGACTCGACGCGCACGCAGCCGGAGCTGAGCGCGCGGGCGGCGCGGGCGAACTGCGGCTGGCTCGGCGTGTCGTGCAGGTAGACCGCGAACGGATTGGCGAAACGGATCGCCACCTGCCCGAGCGGGTTGGCCGGGCCGGCATCCTGGCGCAGGAAGATGCCGCGTGGGTTGTCCCAGTCGACGCCGTGCGGGTCCAGCGGGTTGCCTTGGGCGTCGAGCACGCGCATCTGGTTGCGCGCCAGGTAGCCGATGTCCTCGCGGATTCGCGGCAGCTTGTCCTGGCGCAGGATGGTCGGCGGCACGGTCCAGGTGGGGTTCAGCGTCAGGCGGGTGACGCGCGATTTCAGCGGGGGGGTCTGGCGCCCCTCGCTACCGACCTGGGTGCGCGTCTGCCAGTGCACGCAACGGTCCTGGAAATAGAACAGCCGCGCGCCGGCGATATCCACCAGCAGCGATTGTGCTTCGAGATCGCGGGAAACCCAGCGCAGGCGTTCGAGATTGATGCGCAACTGGTCGAGACGGCCCGCCGGGCTGACGTTCAGCGCCGCCCGCGTGGCGCTGCCGAGCACGCCGTCGTCCTCGAGCCCGTGCTGCAGCTGGAAGCCCTTGAGCGCTTCGACCAGCTCCGGCGAATAGCGCGTATCGCTGATGCCGGCATCGCCCAGCAGGCGCTGGCGCAGCAGCGGGATACGCGCATCGTTCATTCCCGGGCGCAGCGCCGGCCCCGCGGGGATCGCCTGCCAGCCCGGTAGCGGCGCGG
>NZ_AZSV01000140.1:0-6817 GCF_000582595.1 Pseudomonas sp. BAY1663 | reverse complement strand
CTGCCGCGCCGGCCGTGGCACCCGCCGATGGCCTGGGCGGCACCGACGACGGTGGCCCGCGCCGGCAGCCGGAGCTATCCGAGGTTGCCGAGTACCACCCCGAACAAGCGCCAGCCGCCAACGACCTGGCGCTGCTCGATGACGACGACGACTTGCCGCTGCCTGCCTTTGCCGCGCTTCCCGGCCAGCTCGATCCGGCCATGCAGCGCACGGCCCGGCTGGCTTCCCTCGACCCTAACGACGGAATCAACTTATGAGCCAATACCGCCTCAACCTGTTCATCCAGCACGAGCACGCCAAGCGCCTGGACGAACTGGCCGCCAAGAAAGGCGTGTCGAAGTCCAGCATCGTTGCCGCTGCCTTGGCGTCCTGGCTGTCTCCCGACGCGGGCGATCAGCGCGAGGCCGCCATTGCCAAGCGGCTGGATCGCCTGTCGCGGCAGACCGAACGCCTGGAGCGCGACCAGAACATCCAGATCGAAACGCTGGCGCTGTTCGTCCGCTACTTCCTGACCGTCAGCACGCCGGTTCCCGAAGCGCATCAGGAAGCGGTCCGCGCCCAGGGCAAGGCGCGCTTCGAGCAGTTCGTCGAACAGCTTGGCCGTCACCTGCTGCGCGGCCGCAGCCTAGTGCGCGACGTGGTGGAGGAACTGCATCCCGACCCGATGAGGATGGATGACGCGGTGGCATTGGCCGAAGCCCATGAACGTGCTGCGGAGCGTGCCTCATGAGCGCCGTTCCACAGATGCCGCCCGAACCGCGTTCGTCGGCCGCGACTTCGCTGGATCGCCGCATCCAGATGCTGCGCACGGCAATGGGGCCGCTGATCGCCACCGCGCTGGAAGACCCGGACGTGGTGGAAATCATGCTCAACCCCGACCGCACGCTATGGGTCGATCGGCTGTCGTCTGGCCGCGCGCCGCTGGGCGTGGAGCTGCCCGAAGCCGATGGTGAACGCATCATCCGCCTGGTGGCGGCCCACGTCGGCGCGGAAGTGCATCGCGGCCAGCCGCTGCTGACCGCCGAGCTGCCCGAGACGGGCGAACGCTTCGAGGGCATCTTGCCGCCGGCCGCACCGGGGCCGGCCTTCGCTCTGCGCAAGCGTGCCGTGAACATCATCGGCCTGGATCGCTACGTGGCCGACGGCATCCTGACCGCCGGGCAGGCGGACTTCCTGCGCCGCGCCGTGCGCGAGCGGCAGAACATCCTGATCGCCGGCGGCACCAGCACCGGCAAGACCACGCTGGCGAACGCGCTGCTGGCCGAGATCGCTGCCACGGGCGATCGCGTACTGGTACTCGAAGACACCATCGAACTGCAATGCGCGGCCCGTGACCATGTACCGCTGCGCACCCGTGCGGGCGTGGTGTCGATGCAGGAGCTGGTGCGCGCCACGATGCGCCTGCGCCCAGACCGGGTGATCGTCGGCGAAGTGCGCGGCGGCGAAGCGCTGGATCTCATCAAGGTGTGGGGCACCGGCCACCCTGGCGGCGTCGCCACGATCCACGCCGGCTCCGCGCTGGGCGCGCTGCTGCGGCTGGAGCAACTGATTCTCGAAGTGGCGGTGAACCCGCCGCGTGCGCTGATCGCCGAGGCGGTCAACGTCGTCATCCACATCGCCGGGCGTGGCCGCAAGCGCCGCGTTGAAAGCATCGCTCGCGTCGTCGGCTTCGACGGCGCGGGCTACCGGCTGGCGGATGCGCTGGAAGTGCCGTTTCCCGAGCTGCCGCCGGTTCTTCATGCAGCCGCCGCCGCTGCGCCTTCCCTGTCCCCTGACCAACCCTCTGGAGAACTGCCATGACGCCCGTTGATGCTTTCCGTCTTTCCGTAAATCCGCTTTCTCGGCTGCCCATGCTGGCACGGTTGCGCTGCCTGGCCCGTCCCGCCGGACAAGGGCTGCTGCTGGCCGCGCTGATGCTCTTGCTGGCGGGCACGGCGCAGGCCGCCGGTTCCTCGATGCCCTGGGAAGGCCCGCTGCAATCCATCCTGGAGTCGATCCAGGGGCCGGTGGCCCGCATCGTCGCGGTCATCATCATCATCGCCACGGGCTTGGCACTCGCCTTCGGCGACACGTCGGGCGGCTTCCGCAAGCTCATCCAGATCGTCTTCGGGTTGAGCATCGCGTTCGCCGCGTCCTCGTTCTTCCTGTCGTTCTTCAGCTTCTCGGGCGGGGCCGTCGTATGAGCACGGCCAGCGATCTTCCGGGCTTCGAGGTGCCGCTGCACCGCTCGCTCACCGAGCCGATCCTGCTGGGTGGCGCGCCGCGCACGGTTGCCATTGCGAACGGCACGCTGGCCGCCGCCGTCGGGCTGGGCTTGCAACTGTGGATTCCCGGTGTCGTGCTCTGGATCGTCGGCCATTCGCTGGCGGTCTGGGGCGCGCGCGTCGATCCGCAGTTCATGCAGGTCTTCGCCCGGCACATCAAGCACAAGCCGCTGCTGGACGTATGAGGGGGATGCCATGCTGAACCTTGCCGAATACCGCCAGCGGCCCGCGCTGCTGGCCGACTGGCTGCCCTGGGCCGGGCTGATCGCGCCGGGTGTCGTCTTGAACAAGGATGGCAGTTTCCAGCGCACGGCGCGCTTTCGCGGACCTGATCTGGACAGCGCTACGCAGGGCGAGTTGATCGCCACGTCGGCGCGGCTCAACAACGCGCTGCGCCGCTTGGGGTCGGGCTGGGCCTTGTTCATCGAGGCCGAGCGCCGGCCGGCGGCGGACTATCCGCATTCCGACTTCCCCGAGCCACTGTCCTGGCTGGTCGATGAAGAACGCCGCGCGGCCTTCGAGGAATCGGGGCATCACTTCGAGAGTGGCTATCACCTGACGCTCGCGTACCTGCCGCCCGAGGAATCGCGCGCCCGCGCTGCCAAGCTGCTCTACGAGAACTCGCCCGGCGATGGCGTGGATTGGAGTGGCCGCCTCGACGCCTTCATGGCGGAAACCGATCGCGTCTTCGATCTGCTCGATGGCGTGATGCCGGAAATCGCCTGGCTCGATGACGCTGAAACGCTGACCCATCTGCACGCCACGGTTTCGACGCGACGCTACCGCGTGGGCGTGCCCGAAGTGCCGTTTCACATCGACGCGCTGCTGGCGGATTCCGCCCTGGTCGGTGGCCTGGCACCCATGCTGGGCGACCAGCACCTGCGCGTGGTGTCGGTGCGTGGCTTTCCGACCTCGACCTGGCCGGGTCTGCTGGACGACCTCAACCGCCTGGGCTTCGCCTACCGCTGGAGCACGCGCTTTCTCTGCCTGGACAAAGCCGAAGCGGAAAAGGAACTCGGCCGCCTGCGCCGCCAGTGGTTCGCCAAGCGCAAGAACGTGGTCGCGCTCTTGAGAGAAACCATCTTCCAGCAGGAATCGCCGCTGGTGGATACCGACGCGAGCAACAAGGCGGCTGACGCCGATGCAGCCTTGCAAGAACTGGGCAGCGATCAAGTCGCCTTCGGCTACCTCACCGCCACGGTGACGGTGCTCGATGCCGACCCGGCCGCGGCCGACGAGAAGCTGCGCATGGTGGAGCGCGTCATCCAGGGCCGGGGTTTCGTGACCATCCCCGAAACCCTCAATGCCGTCGATGCGTGGCTGTCGTCCATTCCCGGCAATGCCTATGCGAACGTGCGCCAGCCCATCGTCTCGACGCTGAACCTGGCGCACATGATGCCGCTGTCGGCGGTGTGGGCCGGGCCGGAGAAGAACGACCACCTCGGCGGCCCGCCGATGATCGTCACCCGCACCGATGGCGCGACGCCGTTCCGGCTGTCGCTGCACATCGGCGACGTGGGGCACACGCTGGTCGCTGGCCCGACCGGCATGGGCAAGTCCGTCCTGCTCGCCAAGCTGGTCTTGCAGTTCCGCCGCTACTTCGGCTCGCGGGTCTTTGCCTTCGACATGGGCCGCTCGATGCGCGCCACCGTCCTCGGCCTGGGCGGCGAACACTACGACCTGGGCGCCGATGGCGGCATTGCCTTCCAGCCGCTCGCGCGCATCGACCATGAGGCTACCGCACCTGGGCGGCCGAATGGGTGGAAGGCCGCTTGCTGCATGAAGGCGTGACCGTCGGCCCGGACGAGAAAGCGGCGATCTGGTCGGCGCTGGGCAGCCTGGCCGGTGCGCCGGTGGAGCAGCGCACGATGACAGGGCTTTCCGTGCTGCTGCAATCCAACGCGCTGCGGCAGGCGCTCGCCCCGTATGTGCTCGGCGGCGCGCACGGCAAGCTGCTGGACGCGGACGCCGACCGTCTTGGCCTCGGCGCCGTGCAGGGCTTCGAGATGGAAGAACTGATGCACAGCCCCGCCGCTGTGCAGGCAGTGCTGCGCTACCTGTTCGCCCGCTTCGATGAGCGTTTCGACGGCGCACCCACGCTGCTGATCCTCGATGAAGCCTGGCTGTTCCTCGATGAGCCGTCTTTCGCCGCCCGCATCCGGCAATGGCTCAAGACGCTGCGCAAGAAGAACGTCAGCGTCATCTTCGCCACGCAATCGCTGGCCGACATCAAGGATTCGACCATCGCGCCAGCCATCATCGAGAGCTGCGCGAGTCGGATTTTCCTGCCGAATCCGCAGGCGACCGAGCCGCAGATTCGCACGATCTACGAGGGCTTCGGGCTCAACAGCCGTCAGATCGAGATCGTCGCCACCGCGCAGCCCAAGCGCGACTACTACTACCAGTCGCGCCTCGGCAACCGCCTGTTCGACCTCGACCTGGGGCCGGTGGCGCTCGCCTTCGCGGGCGCATCCACCCCCCAAGACCAACGCGACATTGACCGCGTGCTTGCACAAGCCGGCGCTCCCGGCTTCGCGGGCGCGTGGCTGCGCCATCGCGGCCTCGACTGGGCCGCCGACCTGCTGCCGTCCGCACCGGCGGCTGCTTCCTTCTTGTCCCAACTATCGGAGAACCAGCCATGAAAAAGCGTCTTCTCGCCGCCACTGTCGCGGCCATGCTCTGCACCGTCTCTACCGTCCAGGCGCAATGGGTCGTGGTCGATCCCACCAACCTCGTCCAGAACACGCTGACGGCAATCCGCACGATGGAGCAGATCAACAACCAGATCCACCAGCTCCAGAACGAGGCGCAGATGCTGATGAACCAGGCGCGCAACCTGGCGAATCTCGACTTCAACATCGTCAACCGGCTGCGCTCTACGCTGGCCACCACCGAACGCCTGATCGCCGAGGCACAGGGACTGGCTTATGACGTGCAGAGCATGGATGCCACGTTCTCGCGCCTGTACCCCGAGCAGTACGCCGCCACCGTCAGCGGCGACCGCATGGCCCAGGACGCCCGCGAACGCTGGCAGAACAGCCTGAACGGCTTGCACACCGCCATGCGGATGCAAGCCCAGGTGTCGCAGAACCTGACCCAAGACGAAAGCGCGCTGGCCGATCTGGTCAGCCAGAGCCAGTCCGCCACCGGCGCCTTGCAAGCCATGCAGGCGACCAACCAGCTGCTGGCCTTGCAGGCCAAGCAGTCCATCCAGGCGCAACAGCTCCAGATCACGCAAGACCGGGCGGCCTCGCTGGAACTGGCGCGGCAGGCGGCGGCCACCGAGCGCGCCCGCGAAGTGCGGCGGCGCTTCCTTGGCACCGGCACGCCTTATACGCCGCAGCGCGTGGACTTCTACGGCAACTGATGGGAGACAGCCATGCGATGCGTCCTCGTCCTGTCGGCTTCGCTGCTGGCCCTGCTGCTGACCGCGTGCGGCCAGCAGCAGGCCGAAGACCTGGCCGACACCTTGACCACCGATCCCGTGCGGCTCAAGGCATTGCGTGCGCAATGTGCAGCCGATCGGCAAACGGTGGGAGAGGACGCCTGCCGCGCCGCCGCTGAAGCGTTCCGGCGGCGCTTCTTCGCCGGCCAGACCGGGCCGGACGAATACCGGACGCTGGCCGACCTGCCGCCGATTCTGCCGAGCGTCGATGAGCCAGCCGTGGAGGACGCGCCATGAACGACGTGACCATCATCGACCGCTTCCTCGACACGTTCTCGCGCTACATTGACTCCGGCTTTGGGCTACTGCAAGGCGAAGTGGCGTTCCTGACCGCCACGCTCATCGTCATCGACATGACCATCGCCGGCCTGTATTGGGCCATGAGCCACGCGACCGGCCAGGGCGAAGACGTGATCGCCAAGCTGCTGCGCAAGGTGCTCTATGTCGGCGCCTTCGCCTACATCATCGGCAACTTCAACTGGCTGTCCGGCATCGTGTTCCGGTCATTCGCCGGCCTGGGCCTGACGGCCACCGGCTCGGCCATCACGATGGAGAACTTCCTGCAACCGGGGCGGTTGGCGAAAACCGGCATCGACGCGGGTGCGCCGATTCTGGAACAGATCGGCGACATGGCGGGGTTCCCCGAGGTGTTCGTGAACATCGACCCCATCGTGGTGATGTTCCTGGCGTGGCTGGTCGTCATCCTCTGCTTCTTCGTGCTGGCGATCCAGCTTTTCATAACCCTCATTGAGTTCAAGCTAACCACGCTCGCCGGCTTCGTGCTGGTGCCGTTCGCGCTCTGGAACAAGACCTCGTTCCTCGCGGAAAAGGTGCTCGGCAACGTGGTGTCGGCGGGTATCAAGGTGCTGGTACTCGCCGTGATAGTCGGTATCGGTTCGGGCCTGTTCGCAGAGTTCCAGACCGTGCCGGATGAGCCATCCATCGACCATGCCCTGGTGGTGATGCTGGCCTCGCTTGCGCTGCTGGCGCTGGGCATCTTCGGGCCGGGCATCGCCACGGGTCTCGTGTCCGGTGCGCCACAGCTTGGCGCGGGCGCGATGGCGGGCGCAGCAGTCGGCGCTGCCGGTACGGCCGTTGCCATCGGCGC
>NZ_AZSV01000139.1:0-6816 GCF_000582595.1 Pseudomonas sp. BAY1663 | reverse complement strand
CGCGCACCCTCTGCGCCGGCCGAGGTGGCCGCACCGGCTATGGAACCTGTGGCGGCAGCGCCGGCAACTGCCGCTCGCCCGGAGCTGCCGCGCCCGCGTATCGCCATGCCCGAGCCGAAGAAGCCCGAGCCGGTCGCTGCCCCGGAGGTTTCGGCGCAACAGCAGAAGCCGGTCGAGCCGCCGCCACGTTTCGCCCTGCAACTGCTGCGGGCCGGCAATGTTCTGCTGCTGGTGGAGCTGCCCACGGGCGAGTCCTTCCAGAGCCGCGATCCGGCCTACATCCTGCTCAAGGACCTGCTGCGCGCCGCGCGCCTGCCGGACAAGCCGCAGCAGGTCGGCGACGGCGAGCCGATCCGCTGGCCGCTGTTGTACAAAGGCAGCCTCGACCAGGGCGCCGAGGCTGCGCGTGACTACGTGCAGGGGGTGGTCGCTGCCGAGCTGGAAGGCATGGGCTGCGATTGCATCTGGCTGGTCGGCCGGCCGGCACTGCGTTTTGCCGCCGAGGCGGACGAGTCGGCCTGCTACCGCGAGCTGGCCATCGAAGGCCTCGGTCGGGCCCTGGCGATACCCGGCCTGGAGCGCCTGATGGAGCAGCCGGCCAGCAAGGCCGAACTGTGGCGGGCCCTGCGCCGTAGCATGCCGCGTTGGAATATAGGTTCGTGAGTACGCTTAATGAGTGATGCCGTCAGTTTTCGTCCGATGACCCAGGCGGACATCGACGCCGTATTGAAGATCGAATATGCAGCCTTCAGCCACCCGTGGACGCGCGGCATTTTCACCGATGCGCTTTCGGCCTATGAATGCTGGCTGATGTTCGAAGGCGGCCAGCAGATCGGCCACGGGGTGATCAACGTCATTCTCGACGAGGCGCACCTGCTCAACATCACCGTCAAGCCGCAAAGCCAGGGCCGCGGCCTCGGCCTGCGCTTGCTGGAGCACCTGATGGAGCGGGCCCGCGCACGCGGCGGACGCGAGTGTTTCCTCGAGGTTCGCGCCAGCAACGCCTCGGCCTATCGCCTCTACGAGCGCTACGGCTTCAATGAGGTAGGCCGGCGCCGGGCCTACTACCCGTCGGCGGAAGGGCGCGAGGACGCCCTGGTCATGGCCTGCACCCTGCTGGACTGAGCCGACCCGCTCGCATGGCCGGCCTTACTCGCCCGGGCGTTTGTCGCGACCAGAGTCCAGCGGGGCCTCGCCTTCGAGTTCCTCGTCGGAGAGGACGTCCTGATCCTCCTCCAGCACGCTGTCGTCATCCGGCAACACCGCCTCGCCGCCGCTGAGGCCGGTATCCGGATCGCCATCGGCGGGGCCGTCCCAGGGCTTGCCGTCGAGCGGGTCGTAGCGCGCCTGCTCGGCCTCGTCGAGGTCCACGTCGGCGCCGATCCGGTGTTCCGACACCTCGCTCAGCTCCTGGTCGGCCGGCCCGCCATGGCCGGGCTCGCGAGCCGAGCGCGCGCCATCCTCCGGGATCAGCGTCTCGGGGCTCATGTCGTCCAGGGTGGTGTCACTGTCGGGCATCTCGCCGGCGGTCATCCCGGCTTCGGCCGCGCGCTCCGGCGGAAATTCGTCCTCGACCTGCTCGCGCGGTGCCTCGTCGCCGATACGGCCCTTGCGTTCGTCCTTGCGCTGGTCGAAGTCGAGCTGCTCCATGGAGCCCATGCGGTCCTCGGTATCGTCGATTTCGCTCGGGGTATGGGGTTTGCGATCAGTCATGATCCTCTCCTTCCAGAACGCTGGGTCTTGCTGGTTGTGACCCGGCGCCATCCTGAAGATTCAGGCCTCGCCGCTGGCCGGTAGCGGCATTCGGGTCCATGCTGTTCTTTCGCAGTAAACGCTTGAGGGCCATGTAAAAACTGGACGAACCACCGCGCGCAATCCGGAGTCCTAGGTTTCATGAGCGATCGAAACGACCAACCCGCGCTGGAGGTACGGCGCTGCGCCTTCTTCTTCGATGTGGACGGAACGCTGGCTGACATACAGCCCCGTCCGGAACTCGTATTCATTCCATCGCCCACCCTGGCGGCCCTGGAGCGGCTGCAGGGCGCCGGTATTCCCGTCGCCGTCATCTCCGGCCGCCCGCTCAGCCAGCTCGATGCACTGTTCGCCCCGCTACAGCTTCCCGCCGCCGGCGTGCACGGTGCCGAGCGTCGTGCCGCCGATGGCCGGCGATGCGACCTGGCGCTCGATACGCAGGTGCTGGCGCAGATCGAACGGGAGCTGGCGCAGGCCTGCGCCGCGTATCCCGGCCTGTACCTGGAGAACAAGGGCGTCGCCTTCGCGCTGCACTTTCGCCTGGCGCCGGAGCTGGAGGCCACGGCGCGCCGCCTCGCCGAAGACTTCGCCCAGCGGCATGCCGAGGTGCTGACGCTGCAGCCGGGCAAGTGCGTGTTCGAACTCAAGCCACGCGGCGCGAGCAAGGGCGAGGTGATTCGCGCCTTCATGGCCGAGCCGTCGTTCAGCGGCCGGCAGCCGGTGTTCGTCGGCGACGACCTGACCGACGAAGCCGGCTTCGCCGCCGTCAACGCGCTTGGCGGGCTTTCCATCAAGGTCGGCGAAGGCCCCAGCGCGGCGCATCGGCGGCTGGCGTCGGTGGCGGCGGTCGGCGACTGGCTCGATGCGTTGCTGCACAGCCTCGGCGAGCCGGCCATACCTATAACAAAATCAGACTGAAGCGAGACTTTTGCCATGAGCCGTTTAGTAGTGGTTTCCAACCGGGTGGCTCCGATCAAGGCCGGCAAGGTCGCCGCCGGAGGGCTGGCCGTCGGCGTCTACGACGCGCTGCGCCAGTCCGGCGGGATCTGGTTCGGCTGGAGCGGAGAAGTCGGCGCGGCGCCGACCCTCAGCACGGAGCAGGTGGGCAACATCACCTACGTCACCCTGCCTCTGATCAAGCGCGACTACGACCAGTACTACCGCGGCTTCTCCAACGCCACGCTCTGGCCGATCTTCCACTACCGCATCGACCTGGCCCGCTACAGCCGCGAGGAATACGACGGCTACCGGCGGGTCAATGCGATGCTCGCCGAGAAGCTCAAGCCGCTGCTCAAGCCCGACGACATCATCTGGATTCACGACTACCACCTGATCCCGTTCGCCGAGGCCTGTCGCCAGTTGGGCATTCGCAACCGCATCGGGTTCTTCCTGCACATCCCGTTTCCGGCGCCGGAAATCCTCACCGCCATCCCGCCGCACAACGAACTGCTGAAGACTTTCTGCTACTACGACCTGATCGGCTTCCAGACCGACACCGACCGGCTGGCCTTCCAGGACTACATCACCCGCGAGGTGCGCGGCGTCATCGAGGCTGACGGCAGCCTGACCGCCTACGGGCAGAACTTCCGCGCCGGGGTCTATCCGATCGGCGTGGTGCCGGACGAGATCCAGACGCTCGCCGAAGGCTACAAGGGCCGTGCACACCCCATGCGCCGCGCCACCGACACCCGCCGCAAGACCATCATCAGCGTCGATCGGCTGGACTATTCCAAGGGATTGCTGGAGCGCTTCCGCGCCTACGAGGAATTTCTCGACCGCTACCCCGGCCATCGCAACAACGTCGAATTCCTGCAGATCGCGCCGACCTCGCGTTCGGACGTGCGCACCTACCAGCACATCCGCGAGCAACTGGAGAGCCAGGCCGGCCACCTCAACGGGCGCCTTTCCGACCTCGACTGGACGCCGCTGCACTACCTCAACAAGAGCTACGATCGCCGCGTGCTGATGGGGCTGTTCCGCGCCGCCGATGTCGGCTTCGTCACGCCGCTGCGCGACGGCATGAACCTGGTCGCCAAGGAATACGTCGCCGCGCAGGACCCCGAGGACCCCGGCGTGCTGGTGCTGTCGCGCTTCGCCGGCGCGGCGCGCGAGCTGACCTCGGCCTTGATCATCAACCCTACGACTGCGTCGGCATGGCCGAAGCGCTCGACCGTGCGCTGCGCATGTCGCTGGCCGAACGCAAGGACCGCTACGAGCACCTGATGCGCGCCATCCGCGCGGCGGACCTGGACGCCTGGCGTGACAACTTCCTGCGTGACCTGCGCTCGTTCGTCTCGCAGCCGCGCGTGTCCAAGGTCGAGGAGGCGTCGCTGGAGCGGCTGTGACGCGGCGGGCGGCCTACCTGTCATAACGTTGCCGCTTCGTACCCGAGTCCTTTCGAGAATAATGAGATGAGTGATCTGGATCAGCTGTTCGACAACAATGCCCGCTGGGCCGAAGCCATCAAGCAGGAAGACCCGAGCTTCTTCGAGAAGCTGGCCAAGCAGCAGACCCCGGAATACCTGTGGATCGGCTGCTCCGATGCGCGGGTACCGGCCAACGAGATCGTCGGCATGCTGCCCGGCGACCTGTTCGTCCACCGCAACGTCGCCAACGTCGTGCTGCACACCGACCTCAACTGCCTGTCGGTGATCCAGTACGCGGTCGACGTGCTCAAGGTCAAGCACATCCTGGTCACCGGCCATTACGGCTGCGGCGGCGTGCGCGCTTCCATGCGCGACGACCAGCTCGGCCTCATCGATGGCTGGCTACGTACCATCCGCGACCTTTACTATGAGCACCGTACGCACCTGGCCAAGCTGGCCACCGAGGACGAGCAGGTCGATCGCCTGTGCGAGCTCAACGTGATCCAGCAGGTCGCCAACGTCAGCCATACCACCATCGTCCAGAACGCCTGGCACCGCGGCCAGCCGCTCTCCGTGCATGGCTGCATCTACGGCATCAAGGATGGCCTGTGGAAGAACCTCAACGTCACCGTCAGCGGGCTCGAGCAACTGCCATCGCAGTATCGCCTGCGTCCGCCCCGCTCGAACTAGTGGCTTCCCGCCAGGGGCTGGCCTTTCTCGGGCTGCTGGTCGCCGTGCTCTGCTGGAGCGGCAACGCGCTGGTGGCCCGCGCCTTCTACGATGACATCCCGCCGCTGGGGCTGTCGTTCTGGCGCTGGGTGCTGGCCACATCGCTGCTGCTGCCGTTCGTCGCGCGCGGCATCTGGGCGCACCGGGCGACGCTGCGTGCGGCGGGCTGGCGCCTGCCGGTGGTCGCCGCCCTCGGTATCGCCAGCTATAACTCGGTGCTCTACACCGCTGCGCAGAGCACCGAAGCCATCAACCTCACCCTGGTCAATACCTGCCTGCCGCTGGCCACCTTCATCGGTGCCGGCTTCCTGCTGGGCGAGTGGCCGAGCCGCCGGGCCTGGTACGGCATGGCCGTAGCCGCCTGCGGCCTGCTGTACCTGATCAGCCGGGGCGATTGGGCGACCCTGGCCGGCCTGGCATTCCAGCGGGGCGACCTGATCATGCTGCTCGCCGTACTGGCCTGGGCGCTCTATACGCTGCTGCTGCGGCGCTGGGCCGGCTACCTGACGCTGCCGCCGCTGGTGCTGCTCGGCACCCTGATGCTGCTCGGGGTACCGCTGATCCTGCCGTTCTACCTGCTGGAACTGAGCCATGTCGGCGGCTTCGAACCGAGCGCCGGCAACCTCGCGGCCATTGCCTATACGGCGGTATTCGCCTCGCTGGTCGCCTACCTCGGCTGGAACCACGGGGTGAAAATCGTCGGTGCGGGCAGGGCCGCGATGGCCATGTACCTGATGCCGGTATTCACCGCCTTGCTGGGCTGGCTGCTGCTGGGCGAAGCGCTGCAAACCTTCCACTGGATCGGCGGCGCGCTGATCTTCGGCGGCCTGCTGCTGGCCACCCGTCCCGCGCTCCGCCCGAACCGCTGACGCGCGCGGCCAGCGCACACGGGGCGCTTCCGACCATTCGTAACTAAGCGATTGAAAACGATAAAAAATCCACGGGCCGAGGGTTGACAGCCCACAGCGACCAGAGAATAATGCGCGCCACTTGGCTACATAGCTCAGTTGGTTAGAGCGCAGCATTCATAATGCTGATGTCCCAGGTTCAAGTCCCGGTGTAGCCACCAGACAAATCAAGGGGTTAGCGAAAGCTAACCCCTTTTTGTTTTGGGCCGGTGACTACAGCGCGACCACGGCCCTTAGCCGACTGCCCGCAGCGGTTCGATTTCATGCTCGATCTCTTCGCCGGTCTCAGCGTAGGTCGTTGCCAGTGCATATTCGGTCTGCAAGTTCATCCAGAACTGTGCAGACGTGTCGAAGTAGCGACCCAGGCGGATAGCCGTATCGGCAGTAATTCCACGACGCTCACGCACGATGTCATTGATGGTCGGCGCCGATACATGCAGCGCACGGGCAAGGGCCGCGGGAGTGATCCCCAGCGGCTCCAGGAACTCTTCGCGCAGCACTTCACCAGGGTGAACGGGGTGCATGCCGTTGATTGCCATGTAGCCACCTCCTCAGTGGTAATCGACGATTTCGACCTGTGCCGGGCCCGCGTCCGTCCAGACAAAGCAGATCCGCCATTGGTCATTGATCCTGATTCTGTGTTGCCCTATTCGATTGCCTTGCAACGGCTCCAACCTGTTGCCGGGAGGGGAGCGCAAGTCTCGCAGTTCCGTTGCTGCATTGAGCATCGCAAGCTTTCGCGTTGCGACGGTCAGGATATTTCCCCAACGCCTGGAGCTTCCTGTTTCAAACAAGCTCCGGGTTTCATCGCATCTGAAGCTCAGAATCACGCTTTAATCCTTAACGTTAAGCGTTAATTTATCATACGCCGATTGGCTACTTCGTCAACATGCGCTAGCGGCATGGCGGACTTGAGCTAGTGGCGAGAGCCGCAGCGCTGATTCACCGCCACTTGCAGGGCCCGGATCTGCCGCAGAGATGAGAGGGATGCGCTACCGTTTGACGACGCGACGGTGCTGGTCGGGATAGCGTAGGTTCCCTCTAGCTTTAGGGAAACCCTG
>NZ_AZSV01000138.1:0-6896 GCF_000582595.1 Pseudomonas sp. BAY1663 | reverse complement strand
GCTGGTCGCCGACCCGGGGCAGGACGCCATCCTGCGCCAGCGCCTGGCCGGCGCGCTGCAGGCGCGCGACTTCGCCAGCCGGCACTTGGCGCTGCCGGACAATGACAGCTACCGCTCGTATGCCGATATCCAGCGGCCCTACGTGGTGTGGAATGTGTTCGCCACCGAGGAATTCTCGGTGGCGCCGCTCGAGCACTGCTTCCCCATCGCCGGCTGCGTGGCCTACCGCGGCTATTACCACCCGGGCGCGGCCCGTGGTGAAGCGGCGCGCCTGCAGCTGCGCGGGCTGGATACCCACGTCGCGGGGGTGGAGGCCTATTCCACGCTCGGCTGGTTCAGCGACCCGCTGCTCAGCTCGATGCTGCGGCGCAACGACGAGCAACTGGCGGCGCTGATCTTCCACGAGCTGGCACACCAGCGGCTGTACCTGCCTGGCGACACGGCCTTCAACGAGTCCTACGCCAGCTTCGTCGAGCGTGAAGGCCTGCGCCAGTGGCGCTCCAGCCGCGGGCTGCCGGAGCCGGACGGGCAAGGCCGGGCACGCTACCGGCAACTGGTGGAACTGCTGCTGCAGACCCGCGAGCGGCTGGCCGGGCTGTACGCCTCGGGGCGGCCGGAAGCCGAGCTGCGAGCGCTGAAGCAGGCCGAGTTCGTGCGTCTGCGCCAGCGGTACCGGGTACTGCGGGACGCGCACTGGGACGGCGACCGGCGCTTCGACCGCTGGTTCGCCCAGCCGTTGAACAATGCCACGCTGGTGCCGTTTGGGTTGTACGACCGCTGGGGCGGGGCGTTCGCGGCGTTGTTCGAGCGCAGTGGCGGGGATTGGGGGCGCTTTCATGCAGAGGTGAAGGCGTTGGCCGGGCAGCCGGCGGATGAGCGGGAAGCTGTTTTGTTGGGGGTGGAGCGCTGAAATGGGGAAATACCGTATTGCAAGCTGGGCGTTGTCGATATGAAAGTCTTGCTTTCAAGCCGTGCCCAGTGGGAGGTGCGCCCTCGCGGCGATGCAGGGCACAGATTTGCTAGAAGCCCAAGAGCATCGCCCCGAGGTCGGGCCTCCCACAAAAGCAGCAAGTGCACGCCGCCCCAGTGGGCGCGCCCCCGCGGCGATGCAGGCCATAGACTTGCCAGAAGCTTGAAGCCGAAAAGTACCCCTTCGGGTTGGGCAATCCGCAGGGATGTAGCGAGTTGCCGTCGGCCACCCCGCACCCAGAAAAAAGGGATGCAACCTCACGATCACACCCCCTTTCCCAGCCTCCGGCCAGCCCTTCAGCCGCCGGCGGAGCTACCCTCATCCAAGGTACAGCCCCAGGCCTCCAGCGCCGGCCGGTCCGCTTGTGGCGGGCCGAGCCATTCGCTCATCGCGTGGCAACGCTGGTCGAAACACAGTTGGTAATCTCCCGCCTCGGGGGTTCGCCCCAGGCGCAGGAGCGGCAACGGTGGCATCTGGCGCTGGTAGTGCCAGGCCCCGTCACGCAGTTCGGCGTCATCCGGGATTTCCATCCCGGCACCAGAACCCTTGACCCGCGCTTCGCCGAGCAGCAGCCCGTCCGGCGTCACACGGTAATCCTCTTCCCAGCGGATCTTCTCGATGGTGTGGTTCCACGCCAGGGTGAAGGCGGGTGCGGGCAGTTGTGCCCACACCACCCCGGCCAGCCCCAGGCACAGGCCGATCATGCCGTCGCCGGCTCGGCGCGGCGGGCGCGCCAGAAGTGCTGGAGAAGGAAGAGCACGCCCAGGCCGAAACCGATTTCATCGCTGATCGGCATCGACAGGACCATCGCGGCGCCGGCGGCGAAGGCCAGCACCTTCTCCCACCAGGCCATGCTGCGCTGCAGGTAGCCGGTGAACACCGCGCCCCACAGGCCGATGGCGAAGGCGGACTTGAACAGCACGTACAGCGTCGCGCCCCAGCTGTCGCCCTGCAGCATCAGCGCCGGCTCGTAGACCGCCATGAACGGCACGATGAAGCCGGCGATGGCGATGCGGATCGCCCACATGCTGATCTTCAGCCCGCGCTCCTTGGCGATCGGCGCGGCGGCGAAGCAGGCCAGCGCCACCGGCGGGGTGAGGTCGGCCATGATGCCGAAGTAGAAGACGAACATGTGCGAGACGATCAGCGGCACGCCCAGGTCCAGCAGCGCGGGAGCTGCGATCGAGCTGGTGATGATGTAGTTGGGAATGGTCGGGATGCCCATGCCCAGCACCAGGCAGGTCAGCATGGTCAGGACCAGCGAGATGAACAGGTTGTCGCGGCCGATGGCGAGGATGTAGCCGGCGAAGGTCGAGGCCACCCCGGTCAGCGAGACGACGCCGATGATCACGCCGACCAGGGCGCAGGCGATGCCCACCGGCACCGCGTGGCGCGCGCCTTCCACCAGCGCGTGCAGGCAGATGCGCAGGGTGTCGCGGCCGCCCTTGATGAACCAGCACACCGCCACCAGCACGCCGATGACGGCGAAGATCACGCCGATGCCGAGCTGGAAGAAGCCGGCACAGAGCAGCCCCAGGGCGATCCAGAAGGCGATGCGCAGGCCGACGCTGGAGACCTTGAGGATGATCGCCGAACCGAGGATGACGATGGCGGTCAGCGCCAGGCCGATGGTGCCGGCGAACATCGGCGTGCGGCCGGAGAACAGCAGCCAGACCAGCACCGCCAGCGGAATCAGCAGGTACCAGCGCTCCTTCACCGCGGCCCAGGCGCTCGGGCACTCGTCCTTCGGCAGGCCGTGCAGCTTGGCGCGCCTGGCTTCCAGGTGGACCATCCAGAACACCGAGCCGAAGTACAGCAGCGCCGGAACCAGCGCCGCCTTGGCGATCTCGACGAAGGGCACGTTGATGGTCTCGGCCATGATGAAGGCCACCGCGCCCATCACCGGCGGCATGATCTGGCTGCCCATCGACGAGGTCGCCTCGACGCCGCCGGCGAAGGCCGGGCGGTAGCCGAAGCGCTTCATCAGCGGAATGGTGAACTGGCCGGTGGTGACCACGTTGGCCACGCCCGAGCCGGTGATGGTGCCCATCAGCGCCGAGGACACCACCGACACCTTGGCCGGGCCGCCGAGCTTGTGGCCGAACAGGCCCATGGCGAAGTCGGTGAACAGCTTGATCATGCCCGCCTGTTCGAGGAACGAGCCGAACAGGATGAACAAGAAGATGTAGGTGGCCGACACGTAGGTCGGCGTGCCGTACAGGCCTTCGGTGCCGAACGACAGCTGGTTGACGATCTGGTCCAGGTAATAGCCGCGGTGCGCCAGGTCGCCCGGCAGGTATTCGCCGAACAGGCCATAGGTCAGGAACAGCCCGCAGATGATCGGCAGGGCGATGCCCATCACCCGTCGCGCGGCCTCGAACACCAGCACCAGCAGGGTCAGGCCGACGACCATGTCGGTGGTGGTCATGTCGCCGGAGCGCTGGATCAGCTCGCCTTCGAAATACCACTGGTAGATGAAGGTGGCGAAACCCGCCAGGCCCAGCAACCAGGCCAGCGGCTGGAACGGCTTGCCGTTGCCCCGCGCCGGATAGCAGAGAAACACCAGCAGCAGCAGGAAGCCGACGTGACCGGCGCGCAGCACCTGGCTGGAGACCGGGTGAAAGGCGGCGGTGATGATCTGGTAGATGGAGAACAGCAGGGCGACGTAGAACAGCGCCCTCGGCCATTCGCTGGGGCTGGCGTGCAGCCCTTGGCTTTCGCTCATGGAAATCACTCTCAGGAAAAACAGCTTCAAGCTTCAAGCTGCGAGTTTCAGGCTGCAGTGAGGGGGGCGGCGTCCGTGGCTGACATCTGAAACATGGCGTTGTTTTCAAGCTCCGCAGTCGCTGCAAGCCACCCGCTGCTTTTACTTGCAGCCAGTGGCTTGCAGCTTGCGGCTACTTGAGAACCCCGACTTCCTTGTAGTAGCGCTCGGCACCCGGATGCAGCGGGATCGGCAGGTTCTTGGTGGCATTTTCCAGCTTGATGTCCTTGGCCGCGGAGTGGGCGTTGCCCAGCGCCGACAGGTTGTCGAACATCAGCTTGGTCATCTGGTAGGCCACCTCGTCGGAGACCTTGTCGTGGGTCACCAGGATGTTGGTGATGGCCACGGTCGGTACGTCGGCGTCCTGGCCGTCGTAGGTGCCGGCCGGGATCACGCCCGGCAGGTAGGCGTCGCTTTCGATCTTCTCGACCACCGAATCCGGGATCTCGACGAAGGTCACCGGCATGGTGCTGGCCAGGTCGCGGATGGCCGCCATGCCCAGGCCCGAGGACTGCAGGGTGGCGTCCAGCTGGCGGTTCTTGATCAGCTCGACCGACTCGGCATAGGGCAGGAATTCGACGCGGCCCATGTCTTCGTAGGCCAGGCCGGCGGCCTTGAAGATCGCGCGGGCGTTGAGTTCGGTGCCGGACTTCGGCGCGCCGACGGAGATGCGCTTGCCCTTGAGGTCTTCCAGGGTCTTGATGCCCGATTCCTTGCTGGCGACGATCTGGATGTAGTTGTTGTAGGTGCCGGCGATGGCGCGCAGGCGCTTGAGCGGCGCCTTGAAGCCGGCGTCCTCGACGCCGTTCCAGGCGTCGGCGACGGAGTCACCCAGGGATAAGGCCAGTTCGCCACGACCGGCCTGCAGCAGGTTGAGGTTCTCGACCGAGGCCTTGGTCGCCTGCACCGAGGTCTTGGCGCCGTCGATCTTGTTGTACTGCTGCGACAGGGCTACGCCGATCGGGTAGTACACGCCGCTGGTGCCGCCGGTGAGGATGTTGATGAAGGTCGGTGCGGCGACGGCGGCGGTGCTGGCGGTGAAGGCCGCAGCGGCAGCGAGCAGGCCCAAGCGTTTGGTCAGTCTCATGGATGGATCTCCGTTTCGTTGTTATTGATTGACGCACATCTTGACGATAGACGATTGCCACGGCGCGCATGTGCGGCCGGGTGAACAAGCAGAGAGGCGATGACACCGGAGGACGTTCCGGGGAGGGAGGTATCGCTGGCAGCTCTTCTTGTCGTTGGAATCGCATCGAGCAATCTGCCTGTAGCAGAAGCCGTGCCATTCGCCGCAAGGGCTCTGCCACGCGGCCTCGCCGAAACGCCATGCGGTGGTATCGGCAAGAATCCGCTCATGGTGGCGTCGTCATCGGCGGGAATTCGCTCATTCCCGGACGGGAGGCACGAACCTCGGCCGGCGCCTGCATTCGAATGGCGGAGTGTTCCCCGACGGAGGTGCGGCATGAGCTCGGCAATCAGCGCGCAGGACCTGGGCATCGACATCGGCAAGGGCGAGGGCGAGCTGTTCAAGTGGTTCCTCGCCAGCTTCCTGTTCGGCAAGCGCATCCAGCAGGACATCGCCGCCGAGGCCTATCGGGTGATCGTCGACAAGCACAAGCGCGACACCCCGCGCAAACTCGGCCACTGCAGCTGGCAGCAACTGGTGGACATGCTCGGCGAAGGCCATTACGTGCGCTACGACGAATCCACCGCCGAGCGCCTGCTCAAGTTCTGCGAGAAGCTCAATGGCGAATACGGCGGCAAGCTCGGGCGCATCCACGCACTCAGCGAGAACCGCAAGGACCTGGAAAGGCGCCTGGCCGAATTCGAGGGTGTCGGCCCCAAGACCGTGGAAATCTTCCTGCGCGAGGCGGCGAAGGTCTGGTACTGAGCGGCCGGACGGCGCTTGCGCACGGCGGGCGAAGCGCTACAGTGGCGCCATCGTCTGTCCGCCGTCGTATCGAAGTTCGCCATGCGTATTTGCCTGCTCGCCTTCAGCCTGTTCCTGCCCGTGCTGGCCAGCGCCGCGCCGGCGCCCTATTACCAGTGGCAGAGCAAGCTCGACGGCACCATCGTCTGCCGCCAGAGCTCGCCCGGCCACGGCTGGGAGCGGCTCGATGACCGGGCCTTCCGCGACCTCAACTGCACGCTGCCCGCCGCCCGCGTCGAACGCCCCGCCGGCATGCCGGGTTTTCGCACCCAGCCGGGGCGCTGAACCGGCGCGAGCCCGGAACCCGCTCACACCGCATGGAAGCCTGTGGGCGCAAACGCGATCGACCTTTCGCGCCACCCTGTAGGAGCCCGCTTGCGGGCGTAGCGCCGATCGCCGGCAAGCCGGCTCCTACAATGCGGGGCCATGAGCGACGGCTTGCCGTGCATGGGTGCCGGTGGTGGATAAGCTTCGCGTTATCCACCCTACGAACGTCGGCATCGGTAGGGTGGAAAACCGCGCAGCGTTTTCCACGCGTTGCCAGCAGGCTGCTCGATATCCCGTCTGCCCTGGCCCAGGTCGGGCTACTCGCTAGAGCGTCATGCCGTCGTGCGCCAGGTGCACGTTTTCCGGCAGTTCCCGCGGCTCTTGCATGAACCAGGCATCCAGCTCGTGGCCGATATGGGTCAGCAGCGCCCGGGTCGGCTGCACCGCCTCGATGCTCTCTAATGCGCGGGTCAGGTCGTTGTGGTTGCGCGGTGCTGTCGCGCGGGGCGGTGTCGAGCAGTCGAGTACCAGCACGTCCAGTGCCAGGTCCCGGAGGACGTCGCGGGTGGCGTCCGGCAGGCCGACGGTGTCGGTGAGGTAGGCGATACGGCGTCCGCCGCCCTCCAGCAGGTAGCCGAAGGTGGGCCGCGAATGGGTCAGCGGCAGCGCGGTGACCCGCAGCGTGCCGAGCGGGCGCTGCTCGAAGGCGGCGAACGGTTCGCTGAAGTCGAGAATCCCGGGATGCTTGTAGAGGTCGGCGAGGCCCTCGGGATCGTCCGGGCCGAGTACCGGGATGCGCAGCCCGACGCCCCAGCGCAGCGCCAGCAGGCCCTGGGCATGGTCGGCGTGGTAGTGGGTCTGCAGGATGCCGGCGAAGCTGCCGGGGGCGAAGCGCTCGCACAGGTCCGGCAGGCCGCTGTCGAGCAGCCAGCGCTGGCCGCCGCACTCCACCAGCGCCGAGCAGG
>NZ_AZSV01000137.1:0-7024 GCF_000582595.1 Pseudomonas sp. BAY1663 | reverse complement strand
GACGCTCGGACGCGATCGCGGCCTGGGGCGCCGCCAGGCGCTCAAGCAACTGGGCGTGCTGTTGGGCGCGGTCCCGCTGGCCTGGGCCGCCTGGCGCGAGGCACCCTGGCAGGACTGGCTGGCCGACCAGCACACCGCCATCGGCGAGGTGCGCGAGGCCGCTCTGCCGGATGGCAGCCAGCTGACGC
Organism: Pseudomonas sp. BAY1663; assembly: GCF_000582595.1. Lineage (NCBI taxonomy): Bacteria > Pseudomonadati > Pseudomonadota > Gammaproteobacteria > Pseudomonadales > Pseudomonadaceae > Pseudomonas > Pseudomonas sp. BAY1663. Next base: position 6,836 of record NZ_AZSV01000137.1, on the reverse strand, counting down.
TCAACACCGACAGTGCGGTCGACTTGCATTTCCATGGCGAACGGCGGTTGGTCCGCCTGCTGCGTGGCGAACTGCTGTTGCGCATTGCTGCCGGCCACCGGCCGCTGCTGGTCGACACGACGATGGGCACTCTGGCGAGCTCCACGGGTCGTTTCAGCCTGCGCGAGCGCGGCGATGATGCCCAACTGGTGGTGCTCGAAGGGACGGTGCGAGTGTCGCCCCGCGACGGCGCCCCGGTGTGGTTGACGGCCGGCCAGCAGGGCCGCTTCGATCGTAACCGGGTCGGGTCGCTGACGTCGGCGGATGCGGCGGCGGTGGCCTGGACGCGGGGCATGCTGATGGCCGACCGCATGGCGCTCGGCGAATTGGCCGCGGAACTGGCCCGTTATCGCCGCGGCGTGCTGCGCTGCGATCCGGCGGTGGCCGGGCTGGCGATTTCTGGCGCCTATCCGCTGCATGACCGCGAGCGCAGCCTGGCGATGCTCGCCGCCACCTATCCGGTCCGCGTGCGGCGGCTGACCGATTACTGGATCAGCCTGGAGCCGGCCGGCGCCTGAGGCGGGCATGGCCCGCTCCTACAGTGGTACGCCTATCCGCAGCAGGCAAAATCTTTTCCGGGCGGTGAGACCTTTTTCGATCTCGGCTGGCAAGGACGGTGAATCCATCCATTGCATGGCCCCAGGGCCTGAGGAAGCACCGCATGTCCGCACCGCATTCCCGTATCCCCGTTCACTCGTCCCGCCGCAGCCTGCGACTGGCGGTGCGCAGCGCCGCCCTGACCCTGGCCCTGGCGGGTCTCGGCCAGCCCCTGTTGGCGGCGGATACCCCGGCCGGCGAGGTGCGCAGCTACGAGATTCCGGCGGGGCCGCTGGGCAGGGCGCTGGCGACCTTCGCCAGCGAGGCGGGCGTGTCGCTGTCGTTCGACCCGGCCCTGACCGAAGGGCTGCAGAGCCCCGGGCTGAGTGGCCACTACGGCTCCGTCGAGGGCCTCAACCGTCTGCTCGGCGGCAATCGCCTGCGATTGCGGTTGCGCGAGGATGGCAGCTACACCCTGGTGCGCCTGCCCGCCGAGGCGAACATCCTGGAAATGCCCAGCGCGCTGGTGATCGGCCAGGCGTCCACCGACGCCCTGCCGGAAGCGTTCGCCGGCGGCCAGGTGGCACGAGGCGGGCGCCTGGGCGTGCTCGGCAACACCGACCTGATGGACGCCCCCTTCAGCATCACCAGCTACACCGCGCAGACCATCGAGGACCAGCAGGCGCGCAGCGTGGCCGACGTACTGGCCAACGAGCCCTCGGCACAGATCGGCAGCGCCCGCACCAACCTCAACGAAGATTTCTCCCTGCGCGGCTTTCCCATGGCCAGTGCCGACATCGCGTTCAACGGCATGTACGGCCTGGCGCCGCATTTCCGTGTGCCGGTGGAGATGGCCGAGCGCATCGAGGTGGTCAAGGGCCCGAGCGCGATGCTCAACGGCATGCCGCCGAGCGGCAACATCGGCGGGGCGGTGAATCTGGTGACCAAGCGCGCCGAGGATCAGCCGCTGGCGCGGGTCGGGGTCAGCTACCTGTCCGACTCGGTGTTCGGCACCCAGGTCGACCTCGGCCGCCGCTTCGGCGAAGGCAATGCATTCGGCGTGCGCTTCAACGGCGCCTATCGCGACGGCGATACCACGGTGGACCGGCAAGCGCTGGAAAGCCGTCTCGGCTCCCTTGGGCTGGACTACGCCGGCGAGCGCCTGCGGCTGTCGGCCGACTACATCTACCAGCGCGAGGACATCGACAACGTAGTCCGCCAGTTCTCCGTTGCCTTCGGCCCTGGCCTGACGAAGATTCCCCATGCTCCGGACAACGACCTCAACTACCCGGGCTACGGCTACTCCGAGATGAAGGACCGCACCCTGATGGTGCGCGGCGAATACGACCTGAGCGACCGCCTGACCGCCTACGCCGGCTATGGCGACCGCCGCAGCGAGATGGATGCGCTGGCCGGCAACGTGACGCTGCTGAACGACGCCGGTGATTTCACCTCGTCCCCGGCCTGGCAGATCTACGACGTGGCCTCCCACTCCGCCGAGGCCGGCCTGCGCGGCGTATTCGATACCGGGCCGGTGACGCACCGCCTGAGCCTCGGCGCCACCCGCGTGGTACAGAACGCTGACATTTTCTTCGACTTCAGCTCCTTCTCCGCGCGCAATTCCAACCTGTACGACCCGGTCTACAGCAGCACCCCGGGTACCGGCGGCATCGCCAAGCATGCCGAGAAGTACACCAGCGCCACCCTGACCAGCTATGCGCTGGCCGACACCCTGTCGGTGCTCGACGGCCGCCTCGAGCTGACCCTCGGCGTCCGCCAGCAGCGGGTCGAGGCGCAGAACTACGTGATGAACGTCGGCACCCCGGACGGTGCCGGCTACGACGAGGACGAACTGACTCCGTTGGTCGGCCTGGTGATCAAGCCGTGGGAGAACATCTCGCTGTACGCCAACTACGTGGAAGGCCTGAGCCAGGGCGAGACCGCGCCCATCGGCGCCAGCAACGCCGGCGAGATGCTCGCGCCCTATGTCTCCCGGCAGAAGGAAGTCGGCGTGAAGGGCGAATGGGGCACCTTCGGCGCCACCCTGGCCGCCTTCGAGATCGAGCGGCCGAGCAGCATTAACGACAACGGCCGTTTCACCGCCGGCGGCGAGCAGCGCAACCGCGGCCTGGAACTGAGCCTGTTCGGCGAGGTGATGCCGGGCGTGCGCCTGCTCGGCGGCGGCGCCTACACCCAGGCCAAGCTGACCAAGACCCAGGACGGCGCCAACGACGGCAACGATGCCATCGGCGTGCCGCGCAAGCAGCTCAACCTGGGCGGCGAATGGGATCTGGGCGCGGTCCCCGGCCTGACCCTGACCGCGCGCACCCTCTACACCGACGAGCAGTACGTCGACCCGGCCAACCGCCTGAGCATTCCGGACTGGGTCCGGGTCGACGTCGGCGCTCGCTACCGCTTCGTGGCGCAAGGCCGGCCGGTGGTGCTGCGCGCCAATCTGGACAACCTGTTCGACGAAGACTACTGGGGCACCTCGACCGCCGGCTACCTGTACCTGGGCACCGGGCGCACCCTGCAGCTCTCCGCGAGCGTGGACCTCTGACGAGCCGAGCCGAACATGACTGCACGAGCCTTGCGCAACTGGTACCTGGTGCACAAGTGGACCAGCCTGATCTCCACGCTCTTCCTGCTGCTGCTGTGCCTCACCGGCCTGCCGCTGATCTTCCACGAGGAGATCGAACACTACTTCGAGCCGCATCCCGAACTCGCGCCGCTCACCGCCGCGTCGCCGGCCATCGACTACGACCTGGTGCTGGCCCGCGCCCTGGCGGCGCGGCCCGGCGAGGTGGCGCGCTTCGTCTTCTTCGAGCAGGACGAGCCGCTCGGCGCGGTGCTCACCGCGCCGAGCCTGCAGCCGCCGCCGGAGAACGGCCATATCCAGCCATTCGATGCCCGCACCGGCGAGTTCTTTGATCCGCTGCCGCCGCCCGGCGGCTTCATGTACCTGATGCTCAAGCTGCACACCGACCTGTTCCTGGGACTGCCGGGCTACCTGTTCCTCGGCTTCATGGGCCTGCTGCTGGTGGTCTCGCTGGTGTCCGGCGTGGTGGTCTACACGCCGTTCATGCGCAAGCTGGATTTCGTCAGCGTGCGCAGCGGACGCAGCCGCCGGCTGAAATGGCTGGACCTGCACAACGCACTGGGCATCGTCACCCTGGCCTGGGTGCTGGTGGTCGGCATCACCGGGGTGATCAACACCCTGGCGCTGCCGATCCTCTCGCTCTGGCAGGGCGGGCAACTGGCGGAAATGACCGCGCCCTACCAGGATGCGCCACCGCTGCAGACGCCCGGCTCGCTGCACCAGGCGCTGGAGACCGCGCGTGCGGCGGCGCCCGGAATGGAGGTCAGCCTGGTGGCCTTTCCCGGCACCCAGTTCAGCAGCCGGCACCACTACGCGGTGTTCATGCGCGGCGCCACGCCCGTCACCGAGCGCCTGCTCAAGCCTGCGCTGGTGGATGCGCAGACCGGCGAGCTGACCGACATGCGCGAGATGCCCTGGTACGTGAAGACCCTGTTCCTCTCGCAGCCGCTGCATTTCGGCGACTACGGCGGCCTGCCGCTGAAGATCATCTGGACGCTGCTCGACCTGGTTTCCATCGTCATCCTCGCCAGTGGCCTGTACCTCTGGCTGGGCCGGCGCAAGGCGCCGCTGGAGAAGCGCCTGGCCGAACTGGATGCCGGTGGTCTGGGCACGGAGGGCGGAGTATGAGACGCGGATTGTGGCTGATCTTCCGCTGGCCCTTGGCGCTCGCTCTGCTCAGCCTCTTCGGGTTGCTTTCGGCATTGCTGGGCGATGGTATCCACGACCTGCTGTCCTGGTTGGCCCTCGGCATCCCGTTGCTGTTGATCGGCTGGGTGTGGTGGCGCGCGGCCAGGCCGGGTTGAGCGGGCGCGCTCAGGCGCGGTCCTGCCGCGCCAGGTACTCGGCCAGGCGCAGCGCCAGCTGCACGATGGTGTAGGTCGGGTTGGCGAAGCCGCCGCTGGGGAAGACCGAGGAGCCGGCGATATAGAGGTTGCGCTGGCCGAACACCTTGCAGTCGCGGTCGACGATGCCCTGTTCCGGCGTGCGCGCCATGCGGGTGCCGCCCATGTGGTGGCAGCCGCCGAGTTCGTCGTCGTCCGGGAACGGATCGGCGGTGGACAGCCAGTGCTCCAGGCGCAGGCGGCCGAAGTCGTAATCGGCGATATAGCGCCCCAGGCAACGGGCGCTTTCCAGGGCGCTGCGCTTGTCCTCGTCGTCCAGCGTCCAGTACAGCCTCACCCGGGGGATGCCGAGCCGGTCCTTCTCCGGTGCCAGCGTGACGCGGTTTTCCGCACGCGGGCGTTGTTCCCAGCTGGCGCGCAGCAGCGCCCCGTAACTCTGCCCCTGGCGATAATCGTGCAGCAGGGTGGCGGCGAGGCGCGGTGCGACCCGGGCCAGCCGGCGGATGCTGGCGAGCGCCTCGGCCTCGCCGCCGCGGATGATCCGCAAGCCGCAGTTGAGCAGTTGCTTGCGCGCCATCAGTTCCGGCGCGGGGGATACGAAACCGACGTTCTTCTCGTCGAAATGCAGGCCGGCGCGCTGCCTGAGCAGGGTCTCGCCGAGGGTGAAGTGCGGGTGCTCCATCCAGTAGCGGCCCAGGTCGCCGGCCGCCTGATCAATGCGCCCTGCGCCAGTTGGTTGCTCCACAGCAGCAGGCGGCTGTTCTCGATGCCGCCGGTGGCCAGGATGTAGCACCGCGCGGCGACGCTTCCGCGCATTCCGCCGGCGTCCACCTGCAGGCCGGTGACCGCCGTGCCGTCGCTCAGTATCGCCAGCAGGCTGGTATCCAGGGCCACCGCGACGTTCGCCGAGGCGAACAGGCGCTCCTTGTATCGCTGGCCGAAGTTCACCGTGGAATAGCGGAAGCGGCTCTGCTTGAGCGGCGCGCCGGGCAGCGGCGGTTCGTCTTCGGCGGGGCCCAGGCCGAACAGCTCGTCCGCGCGGGCCGCATAGGGCTCGAGGTCGCGGCGGTCGATCGGCCAGCCGCTGTCGGGCAGGCCCGGTTTGGCCGCGAAGTCCATCGCGTCCAGCGGCCGGCACCAGCCGCCCCAACCGTTCGACGAGCCGCCGAAGGCACGTATCCGGCAGCTGTCCAGCGGCCGGTAGACATGCCCGAGGGTTTCGCCACGATAGAGTTCCTGGCCCGCTGTGGAGGGCGATTCGCCGCCGCCTTCGAGCAGCAGGATGCGCTTGCCGGCGTCTTCCAGCGCCAGGGCCAGGGTGATGCCGGCCGGACCGCTGCCGACGATGCAATAGTCGAACGGCGGCGCTCCGGCGAGCTGTTCGACGCTGACCTTCATCAGTCGTCTTCCGGGCGCAGGATCCAGCCGCCGCGCTCGACGTGGCGTGCAAGGTGCGCACGCGCCCCGGGAAGCCCGGTGAGCAGTAGCAGGTTCAACAGGCCGAGCTTGAGCAGGCGTCGTCTTTTCATGTTCATTCACCGGCCTTTGCGGGCGCCACACCATCGGCGCGGGTTTCAAGGCGTGTGGCAAGCGCTAGCGGCGGGAGTTCCGCTGCCCCGCACCCTACAGCCCCAGCGCTTCGCGTAGCTCGGCGGCGGTCAGCATCCTCGCCGAAAGGCCGGAGCCGTAGTCGAAGCGCCTGGCGCTGCTCAACGGGCCGACGATCACCGGATCGAAGCCGGCATCGGTGATCAGTCGCGTAGCGACGCGCAGGGCCTCGTCATCATCGCCGGCCAAGGGGATGGCCAGGCGCTCGCCGTCGCGATGGGCCTGGCTGCGCAGGTTGTAGGCCGAGATGGCGTTGAACGCGCGGACCAGCCGCACGCCCGGCAGGAAACGCTGCGAGGCCAGTCCGGCGCCCAGCTCGCGAGCTTCCTCGGCCATGGGGCCGTCGCGCGCGGGGATGGGGTTGCCGGCATCCAGCACGATCTTGCCTTCGAGTTCCGTGGCGTGGTCGCGGCCCACCTGCGGGGTAGCGGCGTAGGGCACCGCCAGCAGGATCACCTCGGCGAACGCCGCAGCCTCGCGCACCGTGCCGACGCGGGCGCGCTCGCCCAGCTCGTCGGCCAGGGGCTGCAGGCGTTCGGGATGGCGCGAGGAGATCATCACCGAATGCCCGGCCTCCACCCAGAGCCGGGCCAGGGCGCTGCCGATATTGCCGGTGCCGATGATGCCGATGCGCACCGGCTGTTCCTGCGCCACACCCCATGCAGCGCCCAGCGCCAGTGTCAGGCCCAGCAGGCAGGCGGCGAGGCGGT
>NZ_AZSV01000136.1:0-7163 GCF_000582595.1 Pseudomonas sp. BAY1663 | reverse complement strand
GTCCGGTGCCGGTGGACAGCCAGCAGCGCGCCAGCGAGCTGCGCCTGACGATCCGCCGCGCCAACCCGTCTAGCCTGCTGGTCCCGGCGCTGCCGACACCGCTCGGCGAACTGGTCGACGAGTTCACCATCCGCCCCGGCACGGCGCGCGACTACGAGGTCGGCGCCGGGCAGTACATCCAGGTCATCGACGTCGCCGGACGGCAGTGCTCGGACTTCGTCGCCTTCAACCGTCGCGGCCTGGACGCCGGCCGCGAGATCGACCTCGACCCCACCGTCACCCGCACCCTGAACGGCAACGCCTACCCCGGCCCCGGCCTGTTCAGCAAATTCTTCGACCGCGACATGCAGCCGATGCTGGAAGTGGTGCGCGATACCGTCGGCCGCCACGACACCTTCGCCCTGGCCTGCACCGCGCGCTACTACGAAAGCCAGGGCTATTTCGGCCACGCCAACTGCAGCGACAACATCAGCCGCGCGCTGCACCCGTACGGCGTGCGCGGCCGGCCCGGCTGGCCGGCGATCAATTTCTTCTTCAACACCGGTATCGACGCGCACCAGCAACTGACCCTCGACGAGCCCTGGTCGCGCCCTGGCGACTACGTGCTGCTGCGCGCCATGACCGAGCTGGTCTGCGCCAGCAGTTCCTGCCCGGACGACATCGACCCGGCCAACGGCTGGCAGCCCACCGACATCCATATCCGCGTGTATTCCGACAAGGAGCGCTTCAGTATCGCCATGGCCAACCGCAAGACGCCCGACGCCGACCCGGTGCTGACCCGCGAAAGCGGCTTCCACCCCGGCACCTCCGCCCTTACCCGCCACTTCGTCGACTACCGCGGCTGGTGGACGCCCACCCACTTCGACGGCTACGGCGCCATCGAGGAATACCACGGCTGCCGCGAACGGGTGGCGGTGATGGACCTCTCCGCCCTGCGCAAGTTCGAGGTCATCGGCCCCGACGCCGAGGCGCTGCTCAACTACTGCCTGACCCGCGACGTGCGCAAGCTGGCGGTCGGCCAGGTGGTCTACAGCGCGATGTGCTACGAGCACGGCGGCATGCTCGACGACGGCACGCTGCTGCGCCTGGGGCCGGACACCTTCCGCTGGATCTGCGGCGAGGACTACGCCGGCGTCTGGCTGCGCGAGCAGGCCGAGAAGCTGGGCATGAAGGTATGGATCAAGTCCGCCTCCGAGCAGATCCATAACATCGCCGTGCAAGGACCGCTGAGTCGTGAACTGCTGGCACGGATGATCTGGACGCCCGGCACCCAGCCGCCGCTCGACGAGCTGGGCTGGTTCCGCTTCCTGGTCGGCCGCCTGGACGACTACAACGGCTGTCCGCTGATGGTCTCGCGCACCGGCTACACCGGCGAGCTGGGCTACGAGATCTGGTGCCACCCGGACGACGCGATGCGGGTCTGGCGGCGCCTCTGGCAACTGGGCGAACCGCTCGGCCTGGTGCCGCTGGGCCTGCACGCGCTGGACACGCTGCGCATCGAGGCCGGGCTGATCTTCGCCGGCTACGAATTCAGCGACCAGACCGACCCATTCGAGGCCGGCATCGGCTTCTGCGTGCCGCTCAAGAGCAAGCAAGACGACTTCATCGGCCGCGAGGCCCTGCTGCGCCGCAAGGAGCATCCGCTGCAGCGGCTGGTCGGCCTTGAGCTGGACGGCAACGAGATCGCCCACCACGGCGACTGCGTGCACGCCGGCCGCGCCCAGGTCGGCGTGATCACCAGCGCCACCCGCTCGCCGCTGCTCGGCAGGAACATCGCCCTGTGCCGGCTCGACGTGGCGTACTGCGAGCCCGGCACGCGCCTGGAGATCGGCAAGCTCGACGGCCAGCAGAAACGCATCGGCGCCACCGTCGTCGCCGGCACCGTCGCCTACGACCCGGACAAGAGCCGGGTCAGGGCGTAGCGGCAAGCGGCAAACCACAAGCGGCAAGAAAAGCCTGGAACGCGTAGGTTGGGTCGGGGCGCGCAGCCTGAGGAGCGCAGCGACGAAGCCCAACACGTTCGTACCGGTCCCGTTGGGCTTCGCTGCGCTCAGCGCCAACCTACCCATGAGCGCCCGCCTGCATTCGATCTTGGAAAGGGAATTGCTTGGCAATCAGGCAGTGGCGGTCGATACGAAAGCGGCCGCCTCGTATCACCTACTCGAGGAGAACCGGCCGATGTGGTTCAGCAACGCTTCCCGGAACCTGGCCGATGAACTCGGCCAACTGTTCGATCGGCTACTCGCCGAACAGCCGCTGCAGCTGCATGCGCAGCCCAACCTGCAGCGCCAGCCGCACCTGCTTGCCGGCCTGGAACGCCTGCATCGGCACTGCGACGAATTGCGCCGTATCCGCCACGCCAGCGAAAGCGCCCCGCCGCCACCCTGCACATCGGCGGAATATGCCGAGCTGCAACGCCGCCTGGAGGCGTCCGAGGCACGCAATGGCGAGCTGCAGCGGGAACTGCTCGACACCCGGCATCAGTTGGCCGAACTGCAAGCCGAGCACGTCGCCTGGCAGGCGGAGCGACAGGTCTGGGAGCTGACCAAGCGCACCCTGACCGAAGGCTGCTGGGACATGAACGTGGTCGACGGCGACCCCGACCACCCGCAGAACCTGATCCGCTGGTCCGATCAGTTCCGCGCGCTGATCGGCTACCGCCGCGAGGAATTCCCCGACGGCTGGGACAGCTACTTCGCGGTGGCCAATCCGGACGACGTGAAGAACGTCATGCAGGTTTTCGGGGCGGCGATGGCCGATGCCGATGGCGACGGCTCCTATGCCGTGGAATACCGCATGCGCCACAAGACCCGCGGCGAAGTGTGGTTCCGCGAGCGCGGCCGCTGCCTGCGCGACGACCGGGGCGTGCTGCTGCACGTCACCGGCGCGGTGCGCGAGATCAGCGACGAGAAGGCCGCCGCCGAGATGCACGAGCGCGAGCAGGCCAGCATCCAGGCCACCTACGGGCAGATCGCCCAGGTCGCCGGGGTGATCAAGGGCATCGCCGAACAGACCAACCTGCTGGCGCTCAACGCCGCCATCGAGGCGGCCCGCGCCGGCGAACAGGGCCGCGGTTTCGCCGTGGTGGCCGACGAGGTGCGCAATCTCGCCCGGCGCACCCAGGAGTCGGTACAGCAGATCCAGGCCATGTTGCAACACAGGAGCGAGGCGGGCTGAGCGCCCGCCATTGCGGGCAGTGCGAACCAATTTCAGGCGCGGGGATGGGCCTTTGTACAGAAAAGGGGCAGAGCCTCATGGCAACGAGGCGCCGAAAGCCCTCTGCGGCGCGCCAAGGCGCTTCTGGCACAAGGCTTGCTTTTTCTTGAAGGGAACTTTTTATAACTATAGATAAAAATACAGTGACACCTTGTTCAGGCGCGACCGCCACTGATCTGCCGGTGACAACCAACTCCAACTACTGCATCGAGGATTCGGCGATGGAAGAGCAGACGACACCCACTCTGCAAGAGCTGCAGGCCCTGATAGAAATGACCAACACCTTGAATATGGAAATATTCTACTGGTGGTGTACGGCATTGATGATCCTGATCCACGCGGGCTTCCTATCCTACGAGATCGGCGCCTCCCGCCTGAAGAACGCCCTGGCCGCCGGCGTCAAGAACATCCTGGCCTTCGGCTTCGTCATCCCCAGCGTGTTCCTGCTCGGCTGGGCCGTGTACAACGCCTTTCCCGACGGCCTGGTGCCGCGCATGGACGCGCTCCTGGCGGCGATGCCCTGGAGCGAATCCATGGGCCCGAACCTGCAGGACAACGCCACCGGCATCTTCTGGGGCGCCTTCGCCCTGTTCGCCGCCACCACCGGCTCGATCCTCTCCGGGGCGATCATCGAGCGTACGCGGATGAGCGCCTTCATCATCATGACCATCATCCTCGGCGGCGTGCTGTGGCTGTTGGCCGCGGCCTGGGGCTGGCACCCGGAAGGCTGGCTCACGGTCAAGTTCGGCTACCATGACGTCGGCGCCGCCGGCGTGGTGCACATGATCGCCGGCTTCTTCGCCCTGGCCGTGGTGATCAACCTCGGCGCGCGTATCGGCCGCTTCAATGCCGATGGCTCGGTCAACCCGATCGTCGGCCACAGCATGCCGATGAGCGTGGTCGGCCTGATGCTGATCATCGTCGGCTTCTTCGGCTTCCTCGGCGGCTGCATCATCTACAACAGCGGTGCCCAGTGGATCAACATCTACGGCCAGCCGACCAACCTCTCCGCCTTCGCCTTCAACACCCTGATGGGCTTCGCCGGCGGTCTGATCGGCGCCTACCTGACCACCCGCGAGCCGTTCTGGATGATGTCCGGCGGCCTGGTCGGGATCATCTCCGTGGCCCCGGGCCTGGATCTCTATCACCCCGGCCTGGCCTACCTGATCGGCATGGGCGTCGCCGCGGCCGCGCCGCTGATCAACAACCTGCTGCTCAAATTCCGCCTCGACGACGCCGTCGGCGCCTTCGCCGTCCACGGCTTCAGCGGCTTCGCCGGCCTGCTCATCAGCGGCGTGTTCCTCTCGGGTTATCCGAACGTCAACGGCATGGCCGAGATCAGCTTCACTGGCCAGCTGGTCGGCGCCCTGACCATGGCCGCGCTGGGCTTCATCCCCGGCTACGCCATCTCCTACGGCCTGAAGAAGGTCGGCATGCTGCGCGTACCGGCCCACGCCGAGGAACGCGGGCTCGACCTCACCGAAGTACCGGCCCAAGCCTACCCGGAATGGGCGGCCATGTACGGCCACGCCGCCACCGATGACGGCCGTGAATTCACCACCACTACCCTCGTCGTCGAAAGCAAACCCGCCTGACGGCAATTCCCGGGCGTGGCGCTGACCACCACGCCCCCAGCACAGGAGCTTGACCATGAGCATCAGCACGTTCGAAGGCGCCGCCGCGGTTTTCACCTTCGCCGACAAGCCCGCCATCCTGATGGTGATCACCTTCTTCGTCGCCGCCGTGAGCCTGTTCGCCCTGGTGGCGACCATGATCCACGAGAAGCACAGCTACGCCGACCCGGAGCCGAAGAAACTGAAACACTGAAGCGCCGGCCCGTACCCGCGACCGGGTACGGGCCCGTCTCGCACACCGCTGCGGGAACCCGTCCAGCGCTTCCTTCCCTGGTCGAACGCGCAGGATACGGTTGCTCAGCGCCCCTTCTTCCATCCCGCCCACTACTGGGCAGCGCGCCCGGGACTACCGCAGTCACGCCGCACCGAAACGATCGCAACCGCCTGACACAGGAGACCGCCATGTGGTGGAGCACAGGCCGCGAAACCAGGGCGACCCGCCCACTCTGGCAACAGGCCCTGCTCGAGGGCGACATCGACACTGCCCTCGCCCTCGAAGCCGGGCAGATGCCCGCCACCTTGCGCGCCCGCCTGACGGCCCCGCCGCCAGCGCCCGTCATCGACGATTGCGCCGCCCTCGCCGCCCTGCTCGGCCGCCTGGAAGCCCTGCAACGATATAGCCGCCAGGCCATCGAGCAGGTCGAGAACGTCTTCGGCGAGATCAGCGCGCGCAGCGCCGAGCAGCTGCGCTACGTCGGCGACACGCGGGCTTTCTCGACGACAGCAGCGCCGGCGCCGAACAGCTGCGCAACGAAGTCGGCCTGGAGCTCAAGGCCACCCACGGCTTCTTCTCCGAGCAGTTCAGCGCCCTGGTCGACCTGATCGAGGAGCGCTCCACCGCCTCGCACAAGGTCATCGGCGACATCGACAACATCGGCCGCACCGTACAGCTGCTGTCGCTGAATGCCGCCATCGAGGCGGCCCATGCCGGCGAGGCCGGACGCGGCTTCGCGGTGGTCGCCAACGAGATCCGCAACCTCGCCCTGCGTACCCAGGAAAACGCCCACCAGGCCTACGAGCAGATCGACCTGGGCATCCTCGCCGAGCGCCTGAACGGTCTGCTCCATGCCTCCGAGGAACGCTTCGACCAGCTCAGCGCGCGGGTCGGCGAATCCCTGGCGACGCTGCACGACCTGCTCAAGCACATGAGCGGACACCTCGCCGAGATCGAGGGCAACAACCGGGTCATCGCCGCCGGCGTGCGCCTCGGCGAAGGCGCCGACCGCCACCTGCGCAGCCGCAGCGACTGGAGCCAGGGCCTGATCGGCGACCTGCAGGGCTTGTACCGCGAAGGCGAACCGGCGCAGCGCACCGAACACCTGCGCCGTCTGCTACAGGAGGAAAAGCTGCACCTGGATGCCGGCTACGACCGCCTCGCCGACATCCGCCGGCGCGGCGAGATCCGTATCGCCATCGAACCGCAGTTCAAGGGACTGTCCTTCCGCGAAGCACCCGGCCAGCCGCTGCAGGGCCTGGATGCGGAAATGGCCCAGGCGCTGGCCCGCTGGCTGGGCGTCAAGTGCCGCTTCATCGAATACCCCTGGGACTGCTGCCTGCAATTGCTGGAAGCCGGCAGCCATCGCCGCGAACAGGAGGCCGACCTGGTCTGGAGCGCCCTGCCGCCGATACCGGGCTATGACCAGGTGGCCTTCTCCGCGCCCTACGTGTTCCTGCCCTACGTGCTCGCCAAGCGCACCGGCGACGCGCGTATCCGCGGCCTCGACGACCTGCAGGGCAAGGTCCTCGGTTGCGTCAACGACCCCGCCGCCATCGCCGTGCTGGAAGGCCTCGGCCTGCGCTGGCCGGCCAACGAAGCCAAGCCCGGCGGACGGATCCGGCTGGCCAACCTGCTGGCCTACAACGACCAGGGCATGATCCACGACTGCCTGCTCGACGGCGTGGTGGACGCCTTCGCCATCGACCTGCCGATCTACCACTGGGCCTGCCATGGCGAGACCAGTCCGTGGCGCGGGCGCCTCGAAATACTGCCGGGCAAGCTCGGCCCGGAGCTGTGGTTCTATTGCGCGGCGGTCGCCAACGCACCGGCCAACATCGGCCTGCTGGAGGCCATCGACCGTTTCATCGGCGAATACCGCCAGGGCCACGAATACCGGGAACTGGTCGGCCGCTGGCTGGGCCAGGTCTACGACGACCCGCACTGGCGCTTCGTCGACGGCGTGCACGATGCCCGCAGCCTGAGCCTGGAGACGGCGCTCTGAGGCCTGGACGCGGGCGCCGGACTCTCCTGTAGGAAGCGCGCCCTCGCGGCGGTGCAGGCCGAAGGACTGCCCAAGCTTGAAAAGCATCGCCCCG
>NZ_AZSV01000135.1:0-7187 GCF_000582595.1 Pseudomonas sp. BAY1663 | reverse complement strand
GCGCGGCGATTGCAGGCCGCGAGGCCTGCCGTCACCCCTCAGAACAGCACCTTGGCCACGTCGGCGAAACGCTTGGCGAAATGCACCGTCAGCCCTTCCTTCAGGTAGTCCGGCAATTCCTCGAAGTCGCCGCGGTTGGCTTCCGGCAGGATCAGCTCGAAGATCTTCTGCCGCCGCGCGGCGATCACCTTCTCGCGCACGCCGCCGATCGGCAGCACGTGGCCGGTGAGGGTCAGCTCGCCGGTCATCGCCACGCCCTTCTTCGGCGGCTGGTTGCGCGCCAGCGACAGCAGCGCGCTGGCCATGGTGATGCCGGCGCTGGGGCCATCCTTGGGCGTCGCGCCTTCCGGGACGTGCAGGTGCACGAAGGCCTCGTCGAAGAATTCCGGGTCGCCCTTGAAGTCCTTCAGGCGCGAGCTGACGTAGCTGTAGGCGATTTCCGCCGATTCCTTCATCACCTCGCCGAGCTGGCCGGTGAGCTTGAAGCCACGGTTGAGGGTATGGATGCGCGTGGCCTCGATCGGCAGGGTGGCGCCGCCCATGCTGGTCCAGGCCAGCCCGGTGATCACGCCGACGCCGGAGAGTACCTGCTCGCTGCGGAACACCGGCTTGCCCAGGTAGCCTTCCAGGTCCTTGGGGGTGATCTTCAGGTTGAGCGCCGGGTCTTCCAACAGCTTGACCACCGCCTTGCGCACCAGCTTGCCGAGCTGTTTTTCCAGCTGCCGCACGCCGGCTTCGCGGGCGTAGCCTTCGGTCACCGCCTTCAGCGCGCCGTCGCTGATGCTCAGGCGCTCCCTGGGCACGCCGGTCTTGTCCAGCAGCTTGGGCCAGAGGTGGCGCCTGGCGATCGCCAGTTTCTCCTCGGCGATGTAGCCGGACAGGCGGATCACCTCCATGCGGTCGAGCAGCGGGCCGGGGATCGAGTCCAGGGTGTTGGCGGTGCAGACGAACAGTACCTTGGACAGGTCCAGGCGCAGGTCCAGGTAGTGGTCGAGGAATTCCACGTTCTGTTCCGGATCGAGTGTCTCCAGCAGCGCCGAGGCCGGGTCGCCCTGGTAGCTGCTGCTGAGCTTGTCGATCTCGTCGAGCATGATCACCGGGTTCATCACCTCGACGTCCTTGAGCGCCTGCACCAGCTTGCCGGGCAGCGCGCCGATGTAGGTGCGTCGGTGGCCCTTGATCTCCGCCTCGTCGCGCATGCCGCCCACGCTGAAGCGGTAGAACGGCCGGCCCAGCGACTCGGCGATGGATTTGCCGATGCTGGTCTTGCCCACGCCCGGCGGGCCGACCAGCAGCACGATGGAGCCGGCGATCTCGCCCTTGAAGGCACCGACCGCGAGGAATTCGAGGATGCGGTTCTTGATGTCGTCCAGGCCGGCGTGATGCTTGTCGAGTACCTTGCGCGCGCGCTTGAGGTCGAGTTTGTCTTTGCCGTACACGCCCCAGGGCAGGGTGGTGGCCCAGTCCAGGTAGTTGCGGGTGACGGCGTATTCCGGCGAGCCGGTCTCGAGGATCGACAGCTTGTTCAGTTCCTCGTCGATGCGCTTGTGCGCCGCCGGTGGCACCACCTTGCCCTCCAGGCGGGCGCGGAATTCGTCGGCGTCGGCGCTCTTGTCGTCCTTGGTGATGCCCAGTTCGCGCTGGATGATCTTCAACTGCTCCTTGAGGAAGAACTCGCGCTGGCGCTCGCCGATCTTGCGGTTGACCTCGCCGGTCAGTTCCTTCTGCAATTTGGCGACTTCCACTTCCTTGCGCAGCAGCGGCAGCACCTTTTCCATGCGCTTGAGCACCGGCACGGTATCGAGCACTTCCTGCAGCTCCACGCCCGGCGCGGTGGTCAGCGCGGCGGCGAAGTCGGTCAGCGGCGACGGATCGTTGGGACTGAAGCGGTTGAGGTAGTTCTTCAGCTCCTCGCTGTACAGCGGATTGAGCGGCAGCAGTTCCTTGATCGCATTGATCAGCGCCATGCCGTAGGCCTTCACCTCGTCGCGCGGATCGTCGTCGCTCTTTGGATAGTCCACCTCCACCAGGTACGGCGGCTTGCGCCGCAGCCAGCCACGGATGCGCACCCGCGCCAGGCCCTGGGCGACGAACTGCAGCTTGCCGCCTTCCTGCGAGGCATGGTGCACGCGGACCATGGTGCCGTGCTCCGGCAGGTTGGCCGGGTCGAAGGTAGCCATGTCCAGCACCGGCGAATCGACGAAGAACAGCGCCACGCGCTGGTGCGGCGTCTTGGCCACGCGCTCGAGGGTCTCGGCCCAGGGATCCTCGTTGACGATCACCGGCAGCACCTGCGCCGGGAAGAACGGCCGGTTGTGGATGGGGATGATGTAGAGCTTGTCCGGCTGCTGCTGGTCCGGCAGCACGAGCCCGTTGGCGGAAATGATTTCCTGCTCGAGATTGTCCTGGTTGACGTCGTCGTTCATGCGGCACCCGTTACGAATACGTGCAACTTAGATGGGTGGTGCGATGGATGATTTCAATCCCGCGGCGATGCGAGAGCCGGGGGTGGGCATGGGGGCCCGGCTTCGGTAGAGTGCCGTCATGCTCAATGCCCGTCTGCTCCGCCTGGATGACCAGGCCCACCAGCACGCCCACGATTATCACCAGTTGGTGATGTCGCTGGCCGGGCGCGCGGAGTTCGAAGTGGCGGGCTCCGGTGGCGAGGTCTGCCGGATGCGCGCCTGCCTGGTGCCGGGTGATGCCGACCATGCTTCGCCGGCATGGGCGACAACCGCATGCTGATCATCGACCTGGACGAGCAGGATGCCTGCCTCGACGACCCGCAGCTGCTCGCCCGGCTGTTCGAGGCGCCGCGCTATCCGGCGCTGGATGCCGACTTCCAGAACCTGCTGGCCTATGCCGGTGCCGAGCTCGCCCGCTACGGCAGCGATCCGCTGCTCGCCCGCGCGCTGGGCGGCGTGTTGCTGCGGGCACTGCACCTGCGGCTGTTCGGCGAATCGCAGCCACGCCCGGCCGGCCCGCTGGATCTGCAGCGGCTCGACAATCACATCCAGCACAACCTGGCACGGCGCATCACCGTTGCCGAACTGGCCCAGGTCGCCTGCCTGAGCCCAGGACACTTCCATGCGCAATTCAAGGACAGTGTCGGCCTGACGCCGCATCAGTACCTGCTCAAGACCCGCCTCGATCGCGCCGCCCGCCTGCTGCGCGAGACGCCGCTGCCGCTGGTACGCATCGCCGAGGAGTGCGGTTTTTCCAGCCAGAGCGCGCTGACCACCGCGACCCGCCGCTATCTGGGCCTGACGCCCAAGCGCCTGCGCGACACCGAGGGCTGAGCCCGGCCCGTTCTGGTGCAGCCCCTGCGTAGGGCGTTCGAAGGTTGCTCCATTCTGGTGCGCGGCGCATTTCGTCGTCGAATTTCGCAGCCTTCTGCAAAACTCCGGAGTTTTCGCAAGAACGGCGTGCCGCGCAGCCCCTACATTCCGGCATCCGCTCAGCAACGATCCGCCCGGCAACGCCCCAGTGCCCGGATCGATGGGCTAGACCTATTACAAACACACCCACATTGGAGGAGCGGCGCGATGTTCAAGGCCGGTCACGTGCTGGATGGCGCCTTCGCCAACCAGACAGCAGCAGAATTCTTTCCCGCCATCAGCGCCAACTACAACGTTGACGAGGCGGCCTACCTCACCGAACTGTTGCAGCTGGCCGATCCCGGCGAGGCGGGTATCGCCGCGATTCGCGAGCGTGCCCGCAGCCTGATCGAGACCGTGCGCGGCCGCGAGAACGCCGTCGATACCCTAGATGCACTGCTGCGTCAGTACAGCCTGGACACCCAGGAAGGGCTGATGCTGATGTGCCTGGCCGAGGCGCTGCTGCGGGTGCCGGATTCGGCCACCGCCGATGCGCTGATCCGCGACAAGCTCAACGCCGCCGAATGGGAGCGCCATCTCGGCCAGAGCGACAACGTGCTGGTCAATTTCGCCGCCTGGGGGCTGGTGATGACCGGCAAGGTGGTCGATCCGGAAACCGCCGATGGGCGCCCGAAGAACGTCATCGGCCGGCTGCTCAAGCGCTCTGGCGAGCCGGTGATCCGTGCCGCGATGAACCAGGCGATGAAGCTGATGGGCAAGCAGTTCGTGCTCGGCCGCAGCATCGCCGAGGCGCTGAAGAACGGCCGGCCCGAGCGCGAGAAGGGCTACACCTATTCCTTCGACATGCTCGGCGAGGCCGCACTGACCGCCGAGGATGCCGCCAAGTACATGGCCGACTATCGCCAGGCGGTGGAAACCGTGGGTGCCGAGCCGCAGGTCGGTCCCGGCCCGCGCCCGTCGGTGTCGATCAAGCTGTCGGCGCTGCATCCGCGTTATGAAGTCGCCCAGCGCGAGCGCGTGCTCAGCGAACTGTTCGCCAACGTCCGCGAACTGGCCATCCTGGCGCGCCAGCGCGACGTCGGTATCACCATCGACGCCGAGGAAGCCGACCGCCTGGAGCTGTCGCTGGAGCTGTACGAAAAGCTCATGCGCGACCCGGCGATCGCCGGCTGGGGCGAGTTCGGCCTGGTCATCCAGGCCTATTCCAAGCGCTGCCTGCCGGTGCTGGTGTGGCTGACGCTGCTCGGCCGCGAACTCGGCGCGCGCATCCCGCTGCGCCTGGTCAAGGGCGCCTACTGGGACAGCGAGATCAAGCAGTGCCAGGTGCAGGGCCTCGACGGCTACCCGGTGTTCACCCGCAAGGAGGGCACCGACACTTCCTACCTGGCCTGCGCCCGCTACCTGCTTTCCGAGCACACCCGCGGGGTGATCTACCCGCAGTTCGCCAGCCACAACGCGCACACCGTCAGCTGCATCCTGGCGATGGCCGAGGAGGCCGCCGAGCCGCGCGAATTCGAGTTCCAGCGCCTGCACGGCATGGGCGATGCGCTGTACGACACGGTGATCGAGAAGTACCGCAAGAACGTGCGCATCTACGCCCCGGTCGGCGCCCACAAGGACCTGCTGCCCTATCTGGTGCGGCGCCTGCTGGAGAACGGCGCCAACTCGTCGTTCGTCCACCAGTTGGTCGACCCGCGCGTACCGGTGGAATCGCTGATCGACCATCCGGTGAGCCAGTTGCGCACCTTCGCCGCGCTCGGCAACCCGCGCATTCCGCTGCCGCCGGCGCTGTACGGCACCCGCAAGAACTCCCAAGGGATCAACATGAATATCCAACAACAATGGAACGAACTGGCTAGCGCCTACCAACCCTTCCTCGACCACCAGTGGCAGGCCGCACCGGTGATCGACGGCCAGCACCTGAGCGGCACCGCCAGCGACGTACGTTGCCCCTATGAGCTGAACAAGGTCGTCGGCCGTGCGCAGTTCGCCACGGCCGAGCAGGCGCGTCAGGCCATCGATGTGCTGGCCGCCGCCTGGCCGCGCTGGAACGGAACGCCGGTGGAGCAGCGTGCGGCGATTCTCGAACGCCTGGCCGAACTGCTCGAGCAGAACCGCGCCGAACTGATGGCGCTGTGCACGGTGGAAGCCGGCAAGTCGCTGCAGGACGGCATCGACGAAGTGCGCGAGGCCGTGGACTTCTGCCGCTACTACGCGCAGCAGGCACGGCTGAAGCTCGGCCGCGAAGAGCTCAAGGGCCCGACCGGCGAGCGCAACGAGCTGTTCCATGAAGCCGCGGCGTGTTCGTCTGCGTCAGCCCGTGGAACTTCCCGCTGGCCATCTACCTGGGCCAGATCAGCGCGGCGCTGGTCGCTGGTAACACCGTGCTGGCCAAGCCGGCCGAGCAGACCAGCCTGATCGCCGCGCGCGCGCTGGAGCTGATGTTCGAGGCCGGCCTGCCGAAGGAGGCGATCGCCTTCCTGCCCGGCGACGGTGCCACCCTGGGCGGCGTGTTCTGCCGTGACCCGCGGGTGGTCGGCGTGTGCTTCACCGGCTCGACCGACACCGCGCGCATCATCAACCGCCAACTGGCGGAGAAGGAAGGCCCGATCGCCACGCTGATCGCCGAGACCGGCGGGCAGAACGCGATGATCGTCGATTCCACCGCGCTGCCCGAGCAGGTGATCAAGGATGCCGTCGGTTCCGCCTTCACCAGCGCCGGCCAGCGCTGTTCGGCGCTGCGCGTGCTCTACGTGCAGCGCGACATCGCCGACCGCGTGATCGATCTGCTCAAGGGCGCCATGGCCGAGTTGAAGGTCGGGCCGACGCACCTGCGCGAGAACGACATTGGCCCGGTGATCGACCAGGAGGCGCGCGACGCGCTGCTGGCGCACATCGACCAGCTCAAGCGCGAAGGGCGCCTGATCGCCGAGGCCACGCTGCCGGAAGGGCTCGACGGTCATTTCGTCGCGCCGGTGGCCTTCGAGATCGGCGGCATCGAGGAACTCAAGAAGGAGCATTTCGGCCCGGTGCTGCACGTGGTGCGCTACGACGCGGCGGACCTGGAAAAGGTCGTCGCGGCGATCAACGCCACCGGCTACGGCCTGACCCTCGGCGTGCACAGCCGCAACGAGGAAACCGCCGAGCGTATCGAGCGGCTTGCGCGGGTCGGCAACCTCTACGTCAACCGCAATCAGATCGGCGCGGTGGTCGGCGTGCAGCCGTTCGGTGGCTGCGGGCTGTCCGGCACCGGACCGAAGGCCGGCGGGCCCAGCTACCTGCTGCGCTTCACCAACGAGCGCAGCACCTCGACCAATACCACGGCGGTGGGCGGCAACGCCTCGCTGCTGTCGCTCGGCGACGATTGAACCGTAGGGTGGAAAACTCGCGAAGCGATTTTCCACGCGCATGCAGCCACGCGCATAACAGCGGGTTGGTGGATGGCTTCGGCCATCCACCCTACGGCTGTTTCGCTGCTGGACCAGAACAACAACCGGAACAGTTGGCGGACGCTCTTCCGCCACTGACGGGCCCGGGTTGGGCCTGTCGCAGGTGATGGCCTTTTTCGCCATCGCCCTCTGCCAAGGCGTCGCGCGGGCCACTCGCGTTGCGCCGAACAACAACTAACGAGGGATACACAATGAGCGTCAGTACACCCACGCTGATCACCTTTCTGATCTACATCGCGGCGATGATCCTGATCGGTTTCATCGCCTATCGCGCCACCAAGAACTTCTCCGACTACATCCTCGGCGGGCGCAGCCTCGGCAGTTTCGTCACCGCGCTGTCGGCCGGCGCCTCGGACATGAGTGGCTGGCTGCTGATGGGCCTGCCTGGGGCGGTGTTCGC
>NZ_AZSV01000134.1:0-7272 GCF_000582595.1 Pseudomonas sp. BAY1663 | reverse complement strand
GCGGGCGGTGGCGCAAAGGGCCGCTGCAGACGCGCCTGCAAGTCGGCTGGCAACGCCGGACAGGCCAGCGCGCGCAAGCCCTGGCCGAGCCCGTCGAGTTCGGCCAGGGTGGCGCGGCACTGCGAACAAACCGCCAGGTGCTCGTCGGCGTGGCGCTGTTCGGCGGCGTCGAGTTCGTTGTCGAGGTAGGCGGACAGGCTCGCCATGTCCAGATGCTCAGTCATCGAGGGTGCCTCCGTTGGCCTGGCGATAGCCGTGCAGCAGCGCCTCGCGGGCGCGTGCCAGGCGCGACTTGACGGTGCCGGCGTTGAGCTGCAGCGTGGCGGCCAGTTCGTCGTAGGCCAGCCCTTCCACCTCGCGCAGCAGCAGGATCTCGCGCTGTTCGTGGGGCAGGCGGGCCAGCAGGCGTTCCAGCAATGCCAGATCGCGCCCGGTCTGCAGTCGGCTCAGCGGCGATGGCGCCGGATCGACCGGCTCGGCCTGCTCCTCCGGCGCCAGGTCGACGTAGCGCTGCCGCTGGCGCAGCGTGTCCAGCGCGGCATTGCGCGCGATCTGCAGCAGCCAGGTCTGCAAGCGTGCCTCCGGGCGCCATCTGGGCAGCGCCTGGAAGGCGCGGATGAACGTTTCCTGGGTCAGGTCCGCGGCCTCGTCGGCACTGCCGAGCAGGCGACGGAGGAAGTGGTAGACCCGCGCCTGATGGACGCGCACCAGTGTGCCGAACGCGTGGCGATCGCCACGCGCGGCGTGCTGGATGAGCTCCGGTTCGCTGTCGTTCATTAACTGCTCGTCTGGGCTGGCCGCATGTGCTGCCGGCTGGGTTGCCGCGGGGATATAACGCAACGGTTGGCGAAATGTTCCAGCTATTTTTGCCTCAGCGCGGAATCTTCACGCGATCGTCGTCGAAGTCGCCTTTTTCCGCGTCGCGATGGCAGGCCACGCAGTTGAAGCGGCCGCCGACCGACTCGCGGGCGAACTTGGCCTCGCTGACCTCGTCGTGCTTGTGCTCGAACCAGCGCGTCTGGCTGATGCGTGGCGGTTCGCCGACGGTTGGTGACGGTTCCACCGGCAGGCGGTTGGCGGCCGAGGCGCGGATCAGGAAGTCGAGGATTTCCTTTTCCTGCACCGGGTCCAGCGATGCATTGCTGCCGTAGTGATCGCTCAGGGTGCGCATCTGCTCACGCCAGGCATCGGCAGGCAGCAGGCCGGGGGAATAGAGCATGTGGCAGGCCGCACATTCTTCCTTCCACACCAGCGGCGCGTCGCTGGGTACCGACAGGCGCTTGGGCCGCTTGTAGCCCTTGCGTCCGTGATGGTCGTCGTCATCGGCGAAGCTGAGGCCTACCAGTACCAGGGTCAGGCCCAGACCGGCGGCAGCGGCGAGGGGTGCAATCTTCATGGCGGGCTCCTTACTTGATGCTGTCGATCCAGCTGATGAAGTCGCCCTTTTCCTGCGCGGTGCATTCACGGGCGTAGACATCGTCGCAGTTGCGGCGGAACCACTTCTCGACCTTCTTCAGGTTGGTGAAGCGCTCGGGGTTGGCCGCCGGCGCCAGCGGCTCGACCTTGCGGTGGGCGGGCGTCTTGCCGACCTGACGCGGGTCGGCGGTGTGGCAAGTGGTGCAGCTCATGGTCTTGCCGTTGCGCTGCTCCTCGGCGAAGTACAGCGCCTTGCCGCGCTCGGCGGAGAAACCGGCGAAGTCCGGATTCTCCTGGCGCGCCTGGGCGGCGTAGCCGGCCAGCAGCGGGTGTTCGGTTTCGGCCAGGGCCGGCAGGCTCAGGCAGCAGGACAGGAGGATGATCCAGCGGGCTTTCATGGTGCGCTCTCCGGTTGGGAATGAGCGCAGGCTAGGCGCGCTGCCTTACGCCAAGCTGAACCGCCGCGGCCGGGGCATTCAGTTTCGTTTCAGCTCGCGGGAATACAAAGACGGCGTCCATCAAGAGGATCGCCGTTGTGGCCGCTTTCAATCGTTTCCGTCTGTTCCACTGGCTGCTGGCCAGTTTCTTTCTTGGCGTCTACCTCAGCGGTGACGACGCCGAGACGCTGCATATCTGGCTGGGCTACGGCCTGGTCGCGCTGCTGGTGTGGCGCCTGTTGATCGTGCCGCTGCGCCTGCGCGGCTTCCCGCAGCTGCTGCCGCCCAAGGGGCAGCGGAGCAAGCCGGGTCTGTCGAGCGTCGGCAAGTGGCTGACGGTCGGCGCGCTGGGCAGTTTCGCCATTGCCAGCGTGGTTGGCCTGGGCATGGTCGACAACGGCGATGTGCTGGCCGCCCTGCCGGGCGTGGGGCCGGATGTCTTCGGCGCCGCCAGCGACATCGATTTCGTCGGCTGGATGAGCGATGCCGAGGAGGTGCACGAGTTCTTCGCCAACCTGGGGCTGTGGCTGATCGGCCTGCACGTCGGCTATGTGCTGCTGTTTCGCCGCAAGGCGGTATGGCCGATGCTGCGCGGCGTGGCCAAGTCGGGGCCGGCTTCGACTGCACCTTCGGCCTCGGCTTCGGCGCCGGCAGCGACTGCGGTCGCCACCTCGCTAGCACCGTTGCCGACGCCGGTTGCCGCTGAATTCACCCGCCTGCGCATTGCCTCGCGCCAGGCCGAAACCGTCGACAGTTGCTCGTTCACCCTGCAGGTGCCGGCCGCCCAGCGCGCCCGCTTTGCCGCGCAGCCGGGGCAGTTCCTCACGCTGAAGGTGCCCGGTGCCGAGCCGGCGCTGCTGCGCTGCTACTCGCTGTCACAGCGGCCGCAGGCGGATGGCGCGCTGCGCATCACCATCAAGCAGGTGCCCGGCGGCCGCGCGTCGAACTGGCTGCTGGACAACCTGCAGGCGGGCGATTGCATCGAGGCGCTGCCGCCGGCCGGCGTGTTCGTGCCGCGCAACCTGGATGACGATCTGCTGCTGCTCGGTGCCGGCAGCGGTATCACGCCGCTGATGGCGATCCTGCAGGCGGCGCTGGTCGAAGGCAGCGCAGGTACGTCTATTCTATGCCAGCCGTGATGCCGGCTCGCTGATCTTCGCCGAGGAACTGGCCGAGTTCTCCCGGCGCTACCCCGAGCGTCTGCAACTGCGCATCTGGCTCGATGCCGAGCAGGGTGTGCCGAGCGGCCCGGCGATTGCCGCGAAGATCGCTGACTGGACGGTGGCCGACGCTTCATCTGCGGGCCGCAACCGTTCATGGATGCCGCCGGTGCCGCGCTGGGCGAGCTGGGTGTGGATGCGGCGCGCATCCATCTGGAGCGCTTTGCTGCCGCAGCGCCGACGGCCGCACCGGGCGGTCGCCGCAGCCGCCTGCGGGTCGCGCTCGACGGCCGTCGCCATGAGCTGGATGTGCCGCGCGGCGAGGTGCTGCTGGAGGCGATGGAGCGGGCCGGCCTGCAACCGCCGAGCGCTTGCCGCTCGGGTGTCTGTGCCGCGTGCAAGTGCCGGGTGGTGAAAGGCAGCGCGAGCATGCGCAGCAACCAGGTGCTGAGCGCGGGCGAAGTGCGCCAGGGCTGGGTGCTGGCCTGTCAGGCCGAGCCGAGCAGCGCCGAGCTGCAGGTGGAGTATTGAGACGGGGGGATGACGGCGCCGGCTTATCCGCCGCGCCGCAGGTGCCGCTCAGCGGCGGACCAGCAGCACCCCGGCTTCCATGTGGTGGGTATAGGGAAACTGGTCGAACAGCGCGCAGCGCTCGATGCGGTGGCTGTCGGCCAGCTGGGCGATGTTGGCCGCCAGGGTCTCGGGGTTGCAGGAGATGTAGAGGATGCGCTCGAAGCGGCGGGTCAGCTCGCAGGTGTCCGGGTCCATGCCGGCGCGCGGCGGGTCGACGAAGACGCTGCCGAAGGCGTAGCCCTTCAGGTCGATGCCGGCCAGCCGGCGGAACGGCCGCACCTCGTTGAGCGCCTGGGTCAGCTCCTCGGCGGAGAGGCGCACTAGCTCGATGTTGTCGATGCCGTTGCCTTCGATGTTGGCCAGCGCGGCATTCACCGAGGTCTTGCTGATCTCGGTGGCCAGCACGCGGCGCACGCGGGTGGCCAGCGGCAGGGTGAAGTTGCCGTTGCCGCAGTACAGCTCGAGCAGGTCGTCGTCGCGCTCGCCTAGCGCGTCGAAGGCCCAGCCGAGCATCTTCCGGCAGACCTCGCCGTTGGGCTGGGTGAAGGCGCCTTCCGGCTGGCGATAGCGGAAGCTGCGACCGGCGACCACCAGTTCCTCTTCCACGTAGTCGCGGCCGATGACGATGCGCCGGCCCTTGGAGCGGCCGACGATGCTCACGCCCAGGACGGCCGCGAGCCGTTCGGCTTCGGCCTGCCAGGTCTCGTCCAGCGGTCGGTGGTAGGCCAGGGTGACCAGCGCGTCGCCGGCCAGGGTGGTGAGGAATTCCACCTGGAACAGCTTGAAGGAAAGCGTCTCGGATGCCTGCCAGGCGGCCTTGAGCCGCGGCATCAGTTCATTGATGCGGCGGCTGGCGATGGGGAAGTCGTCGATCAGGATCGCCTTGTGCTTGTCGCCCGGCTCGAACATCGCGTAGTGGCGCTGGCCGTCCTCGCGCCACAGGCGGAACTCGGTGCGCAGGCGGTAGTGCTCGCGCGGCGAGTCGAAGACCTCCGGCGCCGGCGCGTCGAAGGGCGCCAGCAGCTCTACCAGTCGGGCGGTCTTTTCGGCGAGCTGGGCGTCGTAGGTAGCGGGGGCGAAATGCGGGCGGCTCATTGTTCACTCGGATAATGACGACAGGTGGCGCGGAGTGCGCCACGTTTTTTCTTGCAGCTTGCAGCTTGCAGCTTGCAGCTTGCAGCTTGCAGCTTGCAGCTTGCAGCTGCCTTTAGCCGGTAAACCAGCCCAGTTTGATGATGAACAGCGCCGAGAGCACCCACATCGCCGGGCTCAGCTCGCGCCAGCGACCGGCCAGCAGCTTGATCGCGGTCCAGGCGATGAAGCCGAAGGCGATGCCGTTGGCGATGGAGAAGGTCAGCGGCATGGCCAGCGCGGCGACTGCCACCGGCGCGGCGACGGTCAGGTCGTCCCAGTCGATGCCGGCCAGGCTGCTCATCATCAGCACGGCGACGAACAGCAGCGCCGGCGCAGTGGCATAGGCCGGCACGGCGCCGGCCAGCGGCGCGAAGAACAGGCTGAGCAGGAACAGCAGCGCGACCACGCAGGCGGTCAGCCCGGTGCGCCCGCCGGCGCTGATGCCCGCGGCCGACTCGATGTAGCTGGTGGTGGTCGAGGTGCCGAGCGCGGCGCCGGCCATGGTCGCGGTGCTGTCGGCCAGCAGGGCGCGGCCCAGGCGCGGCATGCGGCCGTCCTTGTCCAGCAGGTCGGCCTTCTGTGCCACGCCGATGAGGGTGCCGGAGGTGTCGAACAGGTCGACGAAGAGGAAGGCGAAGATCACGCTGAGCAGGCCGATGTCCAGGGCGCCGGCGATGTCCAGTTCGAGGAAGGTCGGTGCCAGCGACGGCGGCATCGAGACCACCGCGCCCAGCTCGGACAGGCCGAGCAGGATCGACAGCCCGGTGACCACCAGGATGCCGATCATCACCGCGCCGGTGACGCGGCGGTAGGCCAGCGCGGCGATCAGGAAGAAGCCCAGGCAGGCCAGCAGCGGGCCGCCGGCGGTGAGATCGCCGAGACCCACCAGGGTCGCCGGGTTGTCGACCACGATGCCGGCGTTCTTCAGCGCGATGATCGCCAGGAACAGGCCGATGCCCGCGGCGATGCCGGCGCGCAGGGCCAGCGGGATGCTGTGGATGATCCATTCGCGGATCTTGAAGATCGACAGGGCGAAGAAGATCGCACCGGAGAGGAACACCGCACCCAGCGCGGTCTGCCAGGTGTAGCCCATGGTCAGCACCACGGTGTAGGTGAAGAAGGCGTTCAGGCCCATGCCCGGCGCCAGGGCGATCGGATAGTTGGCGACCAGGCCCATGATCGCCGAGCCGATGGCCGCGGCCAGGCAGGTGGCGACGAATACCGCGCCGTGGTCCATGCCGGTCTCGGCAAGGATGCTCGGGTTGACGAAGAGGATGTAGGCCATCGTCAGGAAGGTGGTGATACCGGCCAGGATCTCGGTGCGCAGCGTGGTGTTGTGCGCCTTGAGTTGGAACAGCTTTTCCAGCATGGTCAATCCTCTCGTGCCGGTCAGGAGTGTGTTGGTGGCTGCCGCCTCTGCCGGGTGACTCGCTACAGCAAAGCCCATAAGGTGGGCGGCCGCAAAAACCGCGCATCTTACACTGGCCGGCGGTTCGGTTGAATTTCCATTGAGCAGGAGAAACCCCATGAGCAAACGTGTCCTGATTCCGGTCGCCGACGGCTCCGAAGACCTGGAGACGGTGACCCTGATCGACGTGCTGCGCCGCGCCGAATTCGATGTGGTGGTCGCCAGCGCCGAAGAGCGGCGCATGCTGACCTGCGCGCGTGGCACGCGGGTCACCGCCGACGCCATGCTGCTCGACGTGCTGGCGCAGGATTTCGACCTGATCGTGCTGCCCGGCGGCATGCCGGGGGCGAAGACCCTCGGCGAGCTGGAGCCGCTGGCCGAGCGGCTGCGCCGGCAGGCCGCCGGCGGGCATGCGTTCGCCGCCATCTGCGCCGCGCCGCCGATGGCCTGCATGCCTACGGCGTGCTCAAGGGGCGCCGGGTCACCTGCTATCCGAGCATGAGCGAGCATCTGGGCAGCGCCACCTTCGTCGACCAGCCGGTGGTGGTGGACGGCAACTGCATCACCAGCCAGGGCCCGGCCACCGCGCTGGAGTTCGCCCTGACCCTGGTTGAGCAACTTGCCGGCAAGGGTAAGCGCCGCCAGGTCGCGGCCGACATGCTGGTGCCCGTTTGACGATGCGCCCGAGGGGCGGGCTGGCGGCGCCGGAGCGCTGCGGTGCCTGAGCTGGCAGCGGGCGTCTGCGCCATCGTCCTGGCGGCGGGGCAGGGCAGCCGCTATCGCCAGGCTGGCGGCGAGGACAAGCTGCTGGCGCCCAGCCGCGCCGATGCGCCTTCTCCGCCGGTGCTGCGGGCCACGCTGGACGCCCTGCAGGGCGTGGCCGAGCGGATGGTGATCGTGGTGCGCGAGGACAATCACGATCTGCGCGACTGGCTGCAGGCGCATGCCGGGCCGTTCGAGGTTCTCACCGTAGAGACCCGCGGTCTCGGCCATAGCCTGGCCCAGGCCGTCGAGCGCTGCCCCGCTGCGCGCGGCTGGCTGGTGGTGCTGGGCGACATGCCCTACGTGCGGCCACAGACGCTGCGGTGCATCGCCGCCGCCATCGCCGCGGACACGCTGGTGGTGCCGCTCCACCAGGCCGCCG
>NZ_AZSV01000133.1:0-7447 GCF_000582595.1 Pseudomonas sp. BAY1663 | reverse complement strand
CGATGCCCCAGCCGCCGCCGGGCAGAAGCAACCGGCCTGGGCCAAGCGCCTGCACCGCCGCCAGCAGATGACCCATGCCGCGACCACCACCGCTCACACGTTGCGCGGTGGCGACGGCGGCGGCTCGGCGCAAGGCCCGAGCCTGCGCGATTCCGATTCATAAGGAGAAACGACCATGCGATTCAAGCGACCGCAGGTGCGCTATGCCGACACGCCGCAGCCTGCCACCCCCTACCAATCCGCCGCGCAGGTGTGGGACGAGCGTATTGGCTCGGCCCGCGTGCAGGCGAAGAACTGGCGGCTGATGGCCTTCGGCTGCCTGGTCCTGGCGCTGCTGATGGCCGGCGGCCTGGTCTGGCGCTCGGCGCAGTCCATCGTCACGCCCTACGTGGTGGAAGTGGACAACGCCGGCCAGGTACGCGCCGTGGGCGAAGCGGCCACGCCGTACCGGCCCAACGACGCGCAGACGGCGCACCACATCGCGCGCTTCATCACACTGGTTCGATCATTGTCCATCGACCCATCGTGGTGCGGCAGAACTGGCTCGACGCCTACGACTACACCACGGACAAGGGCGCAGCCGTGCTCAACGACTACGCCCGCAGCAATAACCCGTTCGCCCGTATTGGCCGCGAATCGGTGACGGTGCAGATCACCAGTGTGGTTCGCGCCAGCGACACGTCTTTCAACGTGCGCTGGACAGAGCAGCGGTATGTCAACGGCGCACCCACCGGCACCGAACGCTGGAACGCCGTGCTTTCAACCGTCCTGCAAACCCCGCGCACCGAACAGCGCCTGCGCAAGAACCCGCTGGGGATCTACGTCAACGGCCTGTCGTGGAGCCGCGAACTGGATTCCGAAGGAGCCAAGCCATGAACCTGCCTTTCCGCTTTTACGCTTTCGTGCTGATGTTCGCGGCCCTGTCGGGCTGCGCCTCGCAGGGCAAGCCGCCGCCGACCATCTCGCTCGATGAACCGGTGCAGGCGCAGCCCCTGCCCGAACCGCCCAAGCCGGTGGAAGTCGTCGCCGTGCCCGAGCCGCTGGCGCTGCCGGCGCAATTGAAGCCGCTACCGGACGTGGACGAGGCAGCGCCCGTGCCAGAGCCGGCCGACGAGAAGGTGCGCGTCTCGCGCGCCAATGCAGAAGCGCGCATCGCGCCGACCCGCGAGGCTACGTCAACGCGATTCAGGTGTGGCCGTATAGCGACGGCGCATTGTATCAGGTCTATGCGGCACCGGGGCGCGTCACCGTGGTTTCGCTCCAGCCTGGCGAGGAACTGGTGACGGTCGCCGCTGGCGACACCGTGCGCTGGATCGTCGGCGACACGTCCAGCGGCAGCGGCGAGGCGTTGCGCGTCAACGTGCTGGTCAAGCCCACCCGCTCGGGCCTGAAAACCAATTTGGTCATCACCACCAGCCGACGCACCTACCTGCTGGAACTGACCTCTACGGAAAAGGCGTGGATGGCCTCGGTATCCTGGGACTATCCACGCGACCGGATGCTGGCCTTGCAGCGCCAGGCGCAGGCGGCCAGCGCCGCCGCGCCAGTCGATACTGGCCTATCGCTGGAAAAGATCCGCTTCCGCTACGCCGTGTCGGGGAGCAACCCGCCGTGGAAGCCGCTGCGCGCCTTCGATGACGGCGAGAAGGTCTATATCCAGTTTCCGGCGGGCATCGCCCAGGGCGAGCTGCCGCCGCTGTTCGTCATCGGCGCGCAGGGTGACGGGCAACTGGTGAACTACCGTTTCCGCTCGCCGTACTACATCGTGGATCGCCTATTCGGCGCGGCCGAACTGCGGCTGGGCGGCGATGGCGGCGACGTGGTGCGGATTGAGCGCACCGATGGCGTGGCGCGGAGGAACTGACCATGAGCCAGGATGACACTCCCGACCTTGTCGCTCCGCAGGCGGGCAAGGTGGCGCCCGAGGCGGTGGCGCTGCGTGCCCAGCCGCGTCCGGTTACGCGCCTGAACCGGCGCACGCTGGCCATCCTCGCCGGCGGCCTGTCGGTCGCCGTGCTCGGCGCGCTGATGTGGTCGCTGCAACCGCAGCGGCGTGGAGCCAGCGAGCAGACCGAGCTTTACAATGTCGATCGAGTCTCGAAGTCGGAAGGGCTGGATGCGCTGCCGACGGACTACTCCAAACTGCCGCCGCCCTTGCCGCCCACCGTTCCCGAGCTGGGGCCGCCGCTGCCGGGCGATCTCGGCCCGGCCATCGTGAAGTCGCAGCAGCCGGTGGCAGCCGCCTACGCGGCTCCCGGTCACGACCCGAACGATGCGCTGCGCAAGGAAGCCGAAGCTGCCGCAGCATCGTCCGTGTTCTTCCGCTCGGGTGCGCAGAACGCCGCGCCGGTGGCGCAGTCGCAGGCCGCCGCTGCTCCGGGCTTCTCCGCCAATGCGGCGTTCGACCCGATGGCTGCCGGGCCGGCCTCAACGGCGGCCCAGCCCGCCGACCCCACGGCTGTGCAGAACAGGCAAGACCAGAAGGAGGCGTTCCAGCAAGCCGGAACCACGGAAACCCGTAATTCCGGCGACCTGCAAATGCCTGCATCGCCGTATCAAGTGATGGCCGGCACGGTGATCGCAGGCGCCTTGGTGACGGGCATCAACTCCGATCTACCGGGCGACGTGATCGCCACGGTCACGGAGCCGATCTATGACACGGCCACGGGCAAGTTTCTGCTGATCCCGCAGGGTTCGCGCATCCTCGGTCGCTACAACAGCCAGGTCAGCTACGGGCAGAGCCGCGTTCAAGTCGTCTGGAACCGGATCATCCTGCCCGACACGTCCTCGCTCACGCTTGACAACCTGGCCGGCACTGACCCGGCCGGCTACGCCGGCCTGGAGGATGGCGTCGATTGGCATTGGGATCGCATCTTCGCCGGCGCTGTGTTGACCACGCTGCTGGGCGTCGGTGCCGAGCTGGCCGCGCCGGAGAATCGACAGAACGGTGATCGCGTCATTATCGCCGGGCGCGACAGCGCGCAGGACAGCATCAATCAGGTCGGCCAGGAGATGACCCGGCGCAACCTCAACATCCAGCCCACGCTGACGGAGCGGCCGGGCCTACCGGTGCGCATCATCGTCAACCGGGATCTGGTGCTGCGACCGTACCAGCCGTTGTTCTTCAATCGGGGGACTTCACGATGACGACGCGCAAACTGCGGCTCGGGCCGCTGCCCAAGACCGAGAGCACCAAGGTCACATTCTCATGCCCGGCTAGCCTGAAAGCCGACCTTGACCGCTACGCCGCGCTGCACGCGCAGACCTACGGCGAAACCGTCGATGCGACGACGCTGATTCCACACATGCTGGAGGCATTTATGGCGGGGGATCGAGAATTTCGCCGTGGCACGAAGGTGCGCAAGAACGCAACGCAAATACGGCCTCTAACGGAGCGCCAAGACTCTCAGCAGCAAGGATGACCACTTAATGGAGTCATAAACCAGTGCGTTGATGACGGGCTTCGTTCCATGAACATCGCCCATGTCGGAACGCAGCTTTTGCATTACGAACGCTGCTTGATTCAATGAACCTTCGATGTTCGCGGACAGTGGCTTGTAGTCAGATTCAGACCATCCGATCTCGGTCAGCTCGCGCACCAGACCGTCTTTCACCTTCAAGGCGTCGATGGACTTCTTGATGCGCTCCTGGAACGATGCCTTTCCGGCATCGCCTAAGCCATACCGACCATAGATGTCGCTGGTCACAGCATCCAGGCTCCACAGGCTGCCGAGAGAGCGCCACTCAAGTCGCCATCGCGCAACCTGCTTGCCGCTTTCTGGATATCCGCATGCGCCACCTCGGGGATTTCGGCCAGCTCTGCGATATCGAATATCTCGATGGGGACGAGGGACGTCCCGGAGAACTTCCAGCCTACGCGAGAGAGCACTCGATCCAGCTCCTCTACGACATCGGGCCTGCGGCGCATCATTTCTTCGCAACAGATGGAGACGAAAGCGTTACGGCGCTTGTCATCCATCGCACCGACCTGTTTGTCGATCTCGCTCAGAAGCTGAGACTTCGACGCGCCATTCTGTGACTTTTGTTCAAGGTGCGCGAGACGGGACATGTCCAGATCGCCGTATCCAACGATCTGTTTGATATCACCAAAACTGAACTTTTCGGTCAGAGTGGATCGGATCGGCCCCCACGGAATCGCATTGCTTGTCATAACCATCTCGCCCCCTGTTGCCAGCCAGCTTTTTCATATCACGGCGATGCCGGTGACCACTGCGACTTTCGGCGTGAGCCACTATCGATCGTGTCGAAGCTTTGCACTATCATCGAATGACAGGTTGATCGTGCAGCCGTCATTCTCGACGATGCAGCACGCCCCGGCTAGTTTTCCCGATGCTCCTATGTGGCCCCCAGCAAGCGTTGTCGCCCGTCCCGAAGCCACTCGCAGGAAGCGCTAACCTAATGTCTCACATATAATTTTTGTCCCTCACAGCTTGTGCGCAGGGCCTTGACACAGGCCATTTTTTGTGGCCGCCAGCCCCCGGCGACCGTTACGCGGCGCCGAGAACTTCCCCGGAAGTTTTTTGTTAGGAGAGATGTCATGAGCGCATTCCATCAATTGGTTCTGCCAGGCCTGGGCGGCGGGGAGTTGTCGCTGGCGGAGTTTAGCGATCGGATCACGCTGGTGGTCAATGTCGCCTCGCAGTGCGGGCTGACGCCCCAGTATGCGGGCCTGGAACAGCTGCATCAGCAGTACCACGGACGGGGTTTCAGCGTGCTCGGCATACCCTGCAACCAGTTCGCCGGGCAGGAGCCGGGCAGCGACGACGAAATCCGCACGTTCTGCACGCTCAACTATGGCGTCAGCTTCCCATTGAGCGGCAAGCTCGAGGTCAACGGGCCGCAACGGCATCCGCTGTACCGCCTGCTGGCGGGTGAAGGCGCCGACTTCCCCGGCGACATCACCTGGAATTTCGAGAAATTCCTGGTCGCGATGGACGGCCGCGTACTGGCGCGTTTCTCGCCGCGCACCACACCGGACGATCCGGCCCTGATCCAGGCGATCGAGAGCGCGTTGGCCTGACGAGCCCTGCCCCAGGACGACGGCCGCCCCTGCGGTCGTAGTACCTTCCGCCCACTTCGCTGGTTCGCTGTCTGCTCCGCCGCGCGGCTCGCGCGCTTTCGGCTGCCCCCGCATCTCATCGTCAGCTACCCGAATGGCCATGCCATGGAATAAGCCGCATGGATGATGCTGGGCGGACGAGACGACCGGTCATATGCTCGCCGAATGAACAGACCAGCACGCAACGACAAGCGCGAACTGATCCTGACCAGGGGCGCCCAGGTGATGACCCGGCGGGGTTACCACGGCACCGGGGTACAGGAGATCGTCCAGGCCGCCGGCATTCCCAAAGGCTCCTTCTACCACTACTTCGCCAGCAAGGAGGATTTCGCCCTGCAGGCGCTGGCGTACATCTATGAGCCGCGGCTGGAGCGCTACCGGGCCGCGTTGGCCAATTCCGCGAGCGGCCCGCGGCAGCGCATCCTCGACTACTACGCCGAGCTGGTCGCGCACTTCGCCCGGCAGGAAAGGCCCGAATACCACTGCTTCATCGGCAGCCTGAGTTTCGAGATGGCCGAGTTGAGCCAGCCGATCGGCCGCCAGGTCTGCGCGATTCTCGCCCGCTCCGTCGAGTTGCTGGCCGCCTGCCTGGACCAGGCGCGCAATGCCGGCGAAATCGCCTCCGGCTGCGATTGCCCGGCCCTGGCGGAATTCATCGGCGATGCCTGGGAAGGAGCATTGCTGCGCATGAAAGTCGGCGGCGATGCCGCGCCGTTGCAGGTTTTCCTCGAACAGCTGGAGCGCCTGCTGGCGCCGGCTGCGTCCAGTTCGCCGGGCTGCGATGCC
This sequence comes from Pseudomonas sp. BAY1663, assembly GCF_000582595.1. NCBI lineage: Bacteria > Pseudomonadati > Pseudomonadota > Gammaproteobacteria > Pseudomonadales > Pseudomonadaceae > Pseudomonas > Pseudomonas sp. BAY1663. The sequence continues at coordinate 1,581 of NZ_AZSV01000133.1, read as the reverse complement.
CGGTTGCCTTGCCCAATGCCATAAGGAGTCGATAGATGACCGCCAGCGTACAAGCCCTGTTCCAGCCCTTCGAGCTGGGCGCCCTGCGATTGCCGACCCGCGTGGTCATGGCGCCGATGACCCGCTCGTTCTCGCCCAATGGCGTGCCGACCGCCGATGTGGTCGAGTACTACCGCCGCCGTGCCGCTTCCGGTGTCGGCCTGATCATCACCGAGGGCACTACCGTCGGCCATGCCGCGGCCAACGGTTATCCGCATGTGCCGCGCTTCTACGGCGATGATGCGCTGGCCGGCTGGCAGGCGGTGGTCGAGGCGGTGCATGCGGCCGGCGGCAAGATCGTCCCGCAGCTCTGGCACGTCGGCAACGTGCGGCGCCTGGGCACCGAACCGGCGCCGGAAGTGCCGGGCTACGGGCCGATGGAAAAGCGCAAGGATGGAGAGGTCGTCGTCCACGGCATGACCCGGCAGGACATCCAGGACGTGATCGGCGCCTTCGCCCAGGCCGCGCACGATGCCAAGGCGATCGGCATGGACGGCGTGGAGATCCATGGCGCCCACGGTTACCTGATCGACCAGTTCTTCTGGGAAGGCAGCAACCAGCGCAGCGACGAATATGGCGGCAGCCTGGCCAATCGCTCGCGCTTCGCCATCGAGCTGGTCCAGGCGGTGCGTGCCGCGGTGGGGCCGGAGTTTCCGATCATCTTCCGCTTCTCGCAGTGGAAGCAGCAGGACTACAGCGCGTGGCTGGTGCAGACGCCCGAGGAACTGGCGGAATTCCTGGCGCCGCTATCGGCGGCCGGGGTGGATATCTTCCACTGCTCGACCCGGCGCTTCTGGGAACCGGAATTCGAGGGCTCGGAACTCAACTTGGCCGGCTGGACCCGTCGCCTGACCGGCAAACCGACCATCACCGTCGGCAGCGTGGGGCTGGACGGCGAGTTCCTGCAGTTCATGGTCAAGACCGACAAGGTGGCGCAGCCGGCCAATATCGAGGGCTTGCTGGAGCGCTTGAACCGTGAGGAATTCGACCTGGTGGCCGTGGGGCGGGCGCTGCTGGTCGATCCCGACTGGGCGGTGAAGGTACGGGAAGGGCGGTTGCAGGATATCCTGCCGTTCAGTCGGGAGGCGTTGAAGACGTTGGCATGAGGGGGGGGAGGCAGCAGAGGCTGGTTCTGTTGGTTCTGCGCCCGACCCTGGCTTCTCGTCCTTGCCACTTCGCGAGGTTGGCTTGATACCAGACTGGCAAGTTAGTGTGTTGAATGAAAGTTTTGCTTTCATTGGCGATTAACGAGCTGCTTGAGAGCTTGGTTTCGCCCTGCTGGGCGAGTTCCTTTTGGCAGTCGCCCGGATGGCCGGCCCCGCCAAAAGGAACCAAAAAGTCTTGCCCCTGCATCCGGCCCTGCGCTTCGCTCCGGGTCCGTTACTCGCTTCGCTCGCCCTCCGGGCCAGCCTGCGGCTGTTACTCCGCTACGCTCCGTTTCTCTCCATCGCCGCTTCAGGGGTCGGCTTACAAGGGCCATCCTTGGCCCTTTAAGCGGGGACGCCCAGTCCTTTCGCCGCATCCCTGCGGCTCAACCCCTTA
>NZ_AZSV01000132.1:0-7636 GCF_000582595.1 Pseudomonas sp. BAY1663 | reverse complement strand
CCGGCCGCGACGCGCGGTGATCAGCGCGGCGGCGGCACCGGTGCTGGCGCCGAACAGGCCGATGCGCAGGTCGCGCAGGTTCGCCTCGTGCCCCAGCTGATCCACCACCCCGTTCAGGCGCTGGCTGAGCAGCGGGATGTCGAAGCGCAACTGGCGAGTGATCTCGTCGATCGGCTGCTCGCTGGTGGTAAGCAGGTCGAACAGCAGCGTGCCGAGCCCCAGCCCGTTGAAATAGCGCGCCACGCTCTGGTTGCGCGGGCTGTGCCGGCTGCTGCCGCTGCCATGCACGAACACCACCAGGCCGCTGGCGCCCTGCGGCACGCACAGATCGCCATGCAGGCGGGCCTTGCCGAGGGTGAAGCGCATCGGTGTCGACGGGTGTTGATTCATGCCGGTTCTCCTCCCCTGCTCCAGGCCTGCTGCAGCAGGTCCATCACCTGCCGGTCGGACGTCTGGTCGAAATTCACGTACCAACGACCGATGGCATACAGGTCGTGGGGCAGATGCAGGCAGACGACGCGGTCGGCCAGCTGTTCCAGTTGCGCGACGCTCTCCGGCGCCCCCACCGGGACCGCCACCGTGACACTGCCGGCCCCCAGTTTGTGCACGGCCTGGACCGCGGCGCGCATGGTCGCGCCGGTGGCCAGGCCGTCGTCCACCAGGATCACCGCACGGTCCCGGAGCACCGGGCGCGGCCGGTCGCCGCGATAGGCCCGCTCACGCCGCTGCAGTTCATGGCTCTCCTGGATGACGGTGCCCTCGATCTCGGCGTGGGAAGCGTGGCTGTAGTGGACGATGTCCTCGTTCATCACCCGCACGCCACCACTGGCGATCGCGCCCATGGCCAGTTCGGGGTTGCCCGGCGTGCCGAGCTTGCGCACGACGAGGATGTCCAGCTCCAGGCCCAGGCGGTCGGCCACTTCATAGGCCACCGGCACGCCGCCACGGGGCAGCGCGAGCACCAGCGCACCGCTCCAGCTGGCCGCCTGCGCCAGCCGCTCGGCCAGCGCCCGACCGGCCTGTACACGGTTGGGAAAAGGAATCATCGGTGGCATGGCGGCTCCTCCGTACGACGCGGCATTCCAGGAGTCTGGCTCAAGAATCGCCCCTCGACAGGCCGCTCGCGACAAATCATCGCAACCGTCGGTCGCTGGCTCGCACCGCGCTGCCAGGGTCTTCCTTGACCAGCACCGGCCTGCACCTGGCGCAGCGCATCGGCCACGCGCTGGAAGCCGCCTACGATGGCGAACTGGCGAGCTGAAGTTCACGCCAACGACGAGGAGTATTGCGTCGGCGCGCACTGGCGACGGGACTGACGCCGTGCTGCCCAGGGACAGCACGGCGGTCAGCGACGCTGAAGAGGGGCGTGCGGCATCATTCCGGCAGTTCGACGCTGACCTTGATCGCCGCATACCAGGCCGCCACGGCGGCGATGTCCGCCTCGCTCAGGCCCGCGGCGATGACGCTCATCTGCGGATGCTTGCGCTCGCCGGAGCGGAACGCCTGCAGCTGGCGGGTCAGGTAGAGCTCGCCGTTGCCGGCCAGGTTCGGGGCATCGGCAACCTTGCTGAGCCATCGATGCCGTGGCAGGCGGCGCACATCCTGGCGCGGGCCTTGCCCTCGGCGAGGTCCGCCTGCGCCGGGAGCGCCAGGCACAATAGCGTCAGCAGCGCAAGCCAATGCGGGCGCGGGCGATCGTTTCCGGCGAGCGGCATGGCGTTCCCCTCGGTTCAGTTGCCCTGGTAGGAGATGCGGTAGATCGCCCCGGCGGTGTCGTCACTGACCAACAGCGAGCCATCCTTGAGCTGGGCGACGTCGACGATGCGGCCGTAGTACTCGCCGGTGTCCGCATCCAGCCAGCCTTCGGCGAAGGGCACGGTCTCGCCGGAGGGGCCGCTGCCGTCGGCGGCGAACGGCGTGAACATCACCCGCGCGCCGGCCGGCACGGTGCGGTTCCAGCTGCCGCGCTGGGCGCTGAACAGGCCGCCGCGGTACTGCTCGGGAAACTGCTTGCCGGTGTAGAAGGCCAGGCCCATGTCGGCGGCATGGGCAGTGGTTTCCACCACCGGGAAGGTCAGGCCCTCCGGCGGGGTTTCGTCGGCGTACTCGTTGGTACGCACCTGGCCGCCGCCGTACCAGGGCATGCCGAAGCGCATGCCGGCCTTGGGCGCATGGTTGATCTCGCCCGGCGGAATGTCGTCGCCCATGCCGTCGACCTGGTTGTCGGTGAACCACAGCTCCTTGGTCGTCGGGTGGTAGGCGATGCCCACCGAGTTGCGCACGCCACTGGCGAACACCTCGCGCTTGCTGCCGTCGCGCTCCATGCGCACGATGCCGCCGATGCCGCGCTCGGCGTAGAGGTCCAGCTTGTCCTTGGGCGGCACGTTGTGCGGCTGGCCGAGCGAGACGGTGAGCTTGTTGTCCGGGCCGATGGCGCAGACCCGCGCGCCATGGTTGTAGCTTTCCTCGTCCTGGGGGATCAGCTCGCCGGTCGGCACCACGATGTCGGCCGCCACGTCCGGCCCTTCGTAGAAGAACTCCGCGGCGGGGAACACCAGCACGCGGTTGTGCTCGGCGACGAAGAGGAAGCCGTCCGGGCTGAAGCAGGGCCCCGGCTGGGTGAAGGAGATCGCCGGGGCGAAGCGCTTGACCTCGTCCGCCGTGCGGTTCTTGGTGCGGTCGGTCACGGCCCACAGGTCGGTCTTGCGCGTGCCGACGAAGACCACGCCGCTGGACGGTCCCACCGCCATGTGCCGCGCATCCGGCACCACGGCGTAGAGGTCGATGCGAAAGCCCTCGGGCAGCTTGATGCGCTTGAGGTTCTCGCGGATGGCATCGGCCGTGGGCCCGTCCTGCGGGACGGTCTTCATATCCAGCGATTGGCCGGTGGTTTTCATCGAACGCATGCGTTCCAGCGCTTCGTCGCTGGTCGGCGCGGCGCTGGCGGCGGCGCAGCGAGGGTGAGCAGGGCGCTCAGGGTCAAGTGGAGAGTCTTCATGGCACGCACCTCATGGCGCCGCTCGGTGGGCGGCCATCGTTGTTGTTATCTGCGCAAAGCGGCGAGCAGCCTGCTTCAGCGTAGCGGCGAATCCGCGCTTTACCACCCGAAGCGGCCCCCGAAGGAGGAACGGGCCATGCCTTTTCGAGCGTCAGGCTTCGGACTGCGAGCCCCCCTCCTCGCGCTCGCCCAGCCGTCGGTACAGCGTGCGCCGGCCGATGCCCAGCAGCGCCGCGGCGCGGCGCTTGTTGCCGTCCACCTGCTTGAGCACGTACGCGATATAGCGTCGCTCCAGTTCGTCCAGGGTCGGCAGCAGCGGGCCGTCGCTGAGCCGGGCGAGCAGTTCGCCGCCGGCGTTGCGCGCGCTGTCGTCGCGGTAGCCGGCGATGCGGCTGGGCAGGTGTTCGAGCTCGATGCTGCGGCCATGGCAGAAGGTGACCGCACGCTCGATGGCGTTCTGCAGTTCGCGCACGTTGCCGGGAAAGGGATAGCGGCGCAGCTGTTCGAGCGCCGCGGTGGACAGCCCGCGCACCGGCCGCCCGCTGCGCGCGGCGAAGTGCGCGACGAAGCCGGCGGCGAGCAATTCCAGGTCCTCCTCGCGCTCACGCAGCGGCGGGACCTGCAGGATGAAGGTCTCCAGGCGGAAGAACAGGTCCTCGCGGAACGCCTCGCGGCCGGCCGCGGTTTCCAGCGGGCGGTTGCTGGCGGCGATGATGCGCACGTCCACCTGCAGCTCGCGTTCGGCGCCCAGCGGGCGGATGCTGCCCTCCTGCAGCACGCGCAGCAGCTTGGCCTGCAACGGCAGCGGCATCTCGCCGATCTCGTCGAGGAACAGCGTGCCGCCGTCGGCCTGCTGGAACAGGCCCTTGTGCGCGCGGCTGGCGCCGGTGAAGGCGCCGGCGACATGGCCGAAGAATTCGCTTTCCAGCAGTTCGGCCGGCAGCCCGGCGCAGTTGATCGCCAGGAACGGTCGCTCGGCGCGCGCGCTCTCGGCATGCACCGCGCGCGCCACCAGTTCCTTGCCGGTGCCGCTCTCGCCGATCACCAGCACCGGCCCTTCGGCGCGCGCCAGCTGGCGGATCTGGTCGAACAGCCCGCGCATCACCCGGCTGCGGCCGAGCATGCCGTGGAAGCGGTCGTCGCTGAGCAGTTGCTGGAAGCGCCGCACCTCGTCGCGCAGGCGGCGGGTCTCCAGCGCGCGCGCGACGGCCAGGGCGAAGTGCTCGAGGTCCAGCGGCTTGGTGAGGAATTCGTCGGCGCCCTCCTTGAGCGCCGCCACCGCCTGCTGGATGCTGCCGAACGCGGTGATCACCAGGAACGCCGGCGCCGCCTGCATCGCCTTGACCCGCCGCAGCAGCGCCATGCCGTCGGCACCGGGCAGGCGCAGGTCGCTGACCACCAGCGCCGGCTCCCAGCTTTCCAGTTCGCCGGCGGCCTGTTCCGCGCTGGCCCGTGCGCGCACCTGCAAGCCGCGGTCCTCCAGCTCCTCGACCAGCAACTGGCGCAGGCCGTCGTCGTCCTCGACCAGCAGGACCCGTTCCTGCAGCGCATCACTCATGCTCGTCCTCCTCTTCGCTCAATGGCAGCGCGATACGAAACGCCGCGCCCGACAGCTGGCCGCTGACCAATCCGATACGCCCGCCGCACTCGCTGACCACGCCGTGGGCGACGGCCAGCCCCAGGCCGCTGCCCTCGCCCACCGGCTTGGTGGTGAAGAATGGCTCGAACAGCGCGCCACGATGCGCCTCGGCGATACCCGGGCCATCGTCCTCGACCTGCAACAGCAGCTGGTCGGCCTGGTGCCACCAACGCAGCCGCACGCGCCCGCCGGGGCTGGCCTGGGCGGCGTTGCGCAGCAGGTTGGTCAGCGCCTGCTCGAAGCGCGGCGGGTCGACCGGCAATGCAGTGTCTGCGCCGGTGCCTGCAGTTCCAACGCGACCCGCAATGCCGCCAGCTCGTCGGCCACCGCGGCGGCGGCCGAATGCACCAGCACCTCGGTCGGAACGCGGCGCAGCGGCGAGCCGGCGGCGCGGCCGAAATCCAGCAGCTGGCGGACGATGGCGCTGAGCCGCGCCACCTGCTGGCGGACCTGCAGCAGCGCACGGCGATGCGGCTCACTCAGTTCGTCGTCGCGCAGCACCCGCTGCGCCTTGCCGTCGATCACGCTCAGCGGGCTGCCCAGCTCGTGCGCCACGCCGGCGGCCAGGCGGCCGACCGCGGCCAGTTGCTGGGTCTGGCGCAGGCGCGCCTGCAACGCCTCCTCGCGGGCCTGCTGTTCGGCAACCTGGCGTTCGGCGGCGGCGATGCTGTCGAGCATCGCGTTGAGCGCACCGGACAGCAGCACGATCTCCTGCGGTCCGGCCGCCGAGGCACGGTGTGCGCGATCGCCCGCCGCCACCCGCACCATGCTGCCGGTCAACTGCCGCAGGTGCTTGCCCACCGCCGAACGATGGCCGAGCAGGATCACCACCAGCGCCGCGCCGGCCAGCAGGCCGCCGAGCCCACCGGCGATCAGCCGCAGGCGGCGGATGTCCTGCTCGAAATCGCCCCAGCGCCGGGTGACCTGCAACAGGCCGTTGATCTGCCCGCCGCTCTCGGCCAGCGGGACGAAGTAGGAATACACCGCGCGGCCCCTGATGCGCTGGTACGCGCCGGTCAGCTCGCCGCCGGCGGTGAGCTGCTGGATCGCCGCCTGGTCCTGGTCCGGCTCGACCACCCCGGCGGAGGCGGCCAGGTTGCCGTCGCGGTCGTAGACGTAGGCGCCGTAGACGCGGCCGACGCCGAGCACCGATTCCAGCACCTGCTGCAGGGTGCGTTCGTGGTTCCGCTCCAGGCTGGCGCTCAGCGGCAGGCGAATCGCTCGCGCCACCAGCTCGACCTCGGCCTGCAAGCGCCGCTCGCTATTGCGCTCGACCGTCCACAGCAGCACCGAAGAGAAGCCGAACATGATCGCCAGCAGCGGCACGACGACCTTGAGCAACAGTGCGCCGCGCAGGCTGGATGGCCGCTGCCAGATTGATACATGTGTCATATCGGCACGATACAGGCGCCCTTCCAGCGGGTCCACGGCACCCTGACGAGCTGTAAAAAACCTTATTTATCAATTTGTTATGCAAATCGATCGAAATTGGCACAGCGCCTGCACCCGACCTGGCGTCTCAATCGAACGCAAGGAATGAATATGACCCAGCCCAACGCCCGTCTCGCTCTCGTCGGCCTCTTTTCGCTGTTCCTCGGCCTCGGCGCGCCGCTCGCCCTCGCGCAGGCACCTGCCGAACCGGCGCCCGCCGCACAACCGGCGGCCGGCACCCAGCAGTTCAGCGACGACAAGCTGGAAGGCTTCGCCAGTTCGCTCGGCGAGATCATGGAGATCCGCGAGGAGTTCACCGGCAAGCTGCAGCAGACCGAGGACGCCACCCAGGCGCGCGAACTGCAGCAGGAAGCCAACGAGCAGATGCTCGGGGTGATCGAAAAGAACGACATCAGCATCGACGAGTACAACGCCATCAACCAGGCGGTACAGACCGACCCGGAGTTGCGCAACCGCGTGATCGCGATGATGAAGTGACCTACCGCTTCTGACCGCAGCATCCGCGCGGGCCGACAGCACCTGGAAAGCCCCGTCCGATGGCAGTCGGCGGGGCTTTCTCGTCATCACGGGCAACGCGGCCTAGCGGCACCGGCATGCCCGCCCGTCCATCTCCGGCAGAACGTCCGGCGCCTGCGCGGTCCTAAGCAACATCGTCCCCGCCGACAGGAGCCGCGTCATGTCGCTTTCGGTCTTCGCCCTGAACTGCACACTCAAGCCCTCGCCCAACGATTCGTCCTGCGAACTGCTGCTACGCCAGGCCCTGGGCGCTTTCGCCGAACGGGGCGCCTACGGCGAGCTGCTGCGCGCCGTGGACTTCAACATCAAGCCCGGCGTCAGCTCCGACGAGGGCGACGGCGACGACTGGCCGCTGCTGCGCAGCAAGATCCTCGCCGCGGATATCTTCCTGCTCGGCACGCCGATCTGGCTCGGCCATCCATCGAGCGTCTGCCAGCGCGTCCTGGAGCGCCTGGACGCCCTGCTCGGCGAGACGGACGACGTCGGGCGCATGCTCTCCTACGGCACGGTCGCCGGCGTCGCCGTGGTCGGCAACGAAGACGGCGCGCACCATGTCAGCGCGCAGATCTTCCAGGGGCTCAACGATCTCGCTTTTCGCTGGCGCCCAACGCCGTGACCTACTGGGTCGGCGAGGCCATGCAGGGCACGGATTACAAGGACCTGCCGCAGCCCCCGGAAAAGGTGGCGCAAAGCACCCAGACCCTGGCACGCAACAGCATCCACCTGACGCGCCTGCTGAAGGCTTCGCAGTACCCCGGCGAGGCCTGAGGCCGCCCGGCACGATGCACGGGCGCTCCCGCGCGCGGCGGCTCGAGGGCACGGCAGGACGACACCCATTGCGGTGCGAACCGCGCTGCTCAACGGGGCATTTTCCCCGTATAGTGGCGCGCCCGCGCCGCCGACCTCCCCAGGAAAGCCAGGCGGGACGGGGGTCTTCGCAAGCCGGAACGATCCTCGCATGGCCTTCGTCGCAGCCCACCACCCCGGCGCTGCGTACCGCCGAACGCCCTATCCGGGTCGCCGGCCTGCTA
>NZ_AZSV01000131.1:0-7685 GCF_000582595.1 Pseudomonas sp. BAY1663 | reverse complement strand
GCCGCGCCACGCTCGCCGACCTGCAGCGCTGGCAGGCGGAACGCGGTCGCACCACCTACCTGTTCGACGTGCGCACGCCGGAGGAATATGCCGCCGGCCACCTGCCGGACGCCCGCTCCGTCCCCGGCGGCCAGCTGGTGCAGGAGACCGACCACTACGCCAGCGTGCGCGGCGCCCGCGTGGTGCTGGTGGACGACGACGGCGTGCGCGCCAACATGAGCGCCTCCTGGCTGGCGCAGATGGGCTGGGACGTACAGGTGCTGGACGGCCTCGACCGCGCAGCCTTCTCCGCCCGCGGCGACTGGCAGGCGCCCCTGCCGCCGCTGCCCGCGGCCGGGACCATCGATGCGCATACGTTGCAGCAATGGCAGGCGGCAGGCGACACCCTGGTGCTGGACTTCACCGCCAGCGCCAACTACGTCAGGCGGCATATCCCGGGCGCCTGGTGGGCGCTGCGCGCTCAGCTGCCGCAGGCCCTGGAGCGCCTGCCGCGGGCCGAACGCTACGTGCTCACCTGCGGCAGCAGCCTGCTGGCGCGCCTCGCCGTCGCCGAACTGGCCGAGCTGACCGGCAAGCCGGTGTTGCTCCTCGACGGCGGCACTGCCGCCTGGATCGCCGCCGGCCTGCCGACCGAGGAAGGCGAAACCCACCTCGCCGTGCCCCGCAGCGACCGTTACCGACGCCCCTACGAAGGCACCGACAACCCACGCGAGGCCATGCAGGGCTACCTGGACTGGGAGTTCGGCCTGGTGGAGCAGCTGCGCCGCGACGGCACCCACGGCTTCCACGTCGTCTGAACGAAGCCTGGCTAGCCACAACGGCAACAAGGCGTTGTCGGCCCGCAGGCGCTGGTGCGGTAGCGCCCCGCCCATGCCGGGGGAGGGAGCAGCAGCAGCGGGTCGCGCTGAGGCTGTGCGCATCGGGCGCCTTCCCCCCAGAGGCGGTGTTGAGCAGGGTCGGCCAGACTGCGGCGATATCATCCGCAGGAACTGGAACGCCAGCGTGAGATCGCCCATTCCAGAGCGCCAGCTGCCCACCCGCAGGGAGGCTGCGCGCCCCGCCCCAACCTATGACTCATCAGCGGATTGGGACTCGCGCATCGGCAGGGTCGAATCAGGCCAATGCCTCGGCCAAGCCCCCGCCGGCATCCCGCAGCAATTGCTGCAAGGCCAGCAGTTGCTGCCGGTCGGCACCGGCCAACAGCCGTTGCAGGTCCGCGTCGAGCTGCGCCAGCGGGTCCGCCAGATTGAAGTGCTCGGGCAGCAGTTCGTCGCCGCTGCTGACCAGCAGCGCGAAGTGAATGACGTTCTCCAGCTCACGAGTGTTGCCCGGCCAGGCGTGGCGCTTCAACAGCCGCTGGGCTTCCCGACTGATCGCCGGTAGCGGCAGCTGCAGCCGCTGCGCATAGACGCCAAGAAAATATTCGGCCAGCGGCAGGATGTCGCCGACGCGCCCGCGCAACGGCGGCAGTTCGAGGCGGCCATCGCTCAGGTAGTGGTAGAGCCGTTCGTTGAACTTGCCCACGGCGACGGCCTTGGCCAGATCGATACTGGTGGCCGCCACCAGGCGCACGTCCACCGGCGTGGCGCGGGAGGCGCCGACGCGCTGCACCTCGCCGGTTTCCAGCGCCGCCAGCAGCTTGCCCTGCAGGCTCAGCGGCAGGTCGCCGATCTCGTCCAGGTACAGCGTGCCGCCGTTGGCCGAACCGAACCAGCCGGCGCGGCTGCTGGCGCTGGCATCATGGGCACCGGCGGCATAGCCGAACAGCTCGGCCTCGGCATGGGCGCTGCTGATGGCGCCGCAGTTCACCGCGACGAACAGCCCGCCACGTTCGCTCTGCCCATGGACGTGCCGCGCCAGCAGCTCCTTGCCCGTGCCGGTTTCGCCGAGGATCAGCAAAGGGATAGGCAAACCGACCAGGCGCGCGACCTCGTCGCGCAGTTGGCGCGAACGCGGATCGATGAATACCAGTGCCTTGGCGCGAATGCTCAGCGGGCTTCTTTGCGCATCGGGAAAGGTCAGCAGCGCCTGGCTGGTGAAACGGCTGTGGCTCATGAAAAAGCTCCCGCCAGGCGGACCGCCGCGCGGCCGCCTGCTGTCAGTAGATCAGGTAGGTGGCCGGCAGGGCGCCGTCTTCAGGCGGTCCTGCGGGCCTGCTGTTCGATGCGGCTCTGCAGGCGATACAGGTAGGCGAACCCCTGTTCCCAGCGGTGATGGCCGGACTTCACATTGATATGCCCGGCACCGCCGAGAATCGCGATTTCGCTGCCCCAGTCGCGGCCCAGCTCGATCGCGCGCTCGGCGCTGGCCGCACTGTCGTTGTCGGAGCCGACCAGCTGGCTGGCGAAAGGCAGGCCCTGGCGGGGAATCGGCGCGAAGTTGCGCAGCGCCTCGGGGCCGTTGTCGCGCTGCACGTCGGCCGGAGCCACCAGCAGCGCCCCGCGCACCCGCCGCAACAGTTCCGGCGATGCCTGCGCCGCCCAATGCGCCACGGTGATGCAACCCAGGCTGTGCGCCACCAGGATCGCCGGCTGCGGGCTGCCGGCGATACAGCGCTCCAGCTCACCGACCCAGTCCTGCCGGCGCGGCGTCATCCAGTCGGCCTGTTCCACCCGTGCGCTGTTGGGCAACACCTGCTGCCAATGGCTTTGCCAGTGGTCGGCGGACGAGCCCTGCCAGCCCGGCACTATCAGATAGCGGATCGATTCACTGCGCATCACGGCGCCTCCTGGAGATTCGGGCGCCAGTCTAAGCAGACACGAGAGCACCATAAAAAGAATAAGAAATTCTTTGCTTATTCCATAAGTACGAAAAACGGTGTGACAGCGACTTATTCGATTTAAGTCTATAAATGTTATTAAACAATATTTTTAAGAATATTTCAGTATTGCCTACCATCCTCAGCCATGCCTCCCTGGCTACGGTCATACCGGCCGTCACGGAGGCTTCGCCACGGAGAGATGAAGATGAGCGCGACCCTTCGCAACCTTGAAGGTCAGGACGAAGCCAGCATCCTGCGCGAAATCCAGAACGCCCTGAACGGCCTCAAGTTCGGCTCGGTGGAAATCACCGTGCACAACGGCCAGGTCGTGCAGATCGAGCGCAAGGAAAAATTCCGCCTGCAGCCGACCGGCAAGAACGCCTGACCCCCTGACCATCCCTGCCCGACTGGACCACCGGAGGGCGTGAACATGAGAAGACCAAGACCATGAACACGCACCGGTACTGCAGCTGTCGCCCGCGAATGCGGCGCTGACTGCCCCAACCCCTCGATCAGAAAGCCAATACCCAACTCGATTGTTCCGAGGAGCTGCACATGTCCATTCGTTTCTTCGCGCTCGCCGCCCTGGCCGGCGCCCTGGTCGCCGGGCCCGCCAGTGCCGCCCAGACCCTGCTCAACGTGTCCTACGATCCGACCCGTGAGCTCTATGTCGAATTCAACCAGGCCTTCGCCAGGCACTGGCAGGCCCAGGGCAACGAGCCCGTGACCATCCAGCAATCCCATGGCGGCTCCGGCAAACAGGCCCGCTCGGTGATCGACGGCCTGCGCGCCGACGTCGTGACCCTGGCCCTGGCCGGCGACATCGACGAGCTGCACCGGATCGGCAAGCTGATTCCGGAGAACTGGCAGGAGCGCCTGCCGGACGCCAGCACGCCCTACACCTCGAGCATCGTGTTCCTGGTGCGCAAGGGCAACCCGAAGGGCATCAAGGACTGGGACGACCTGATCGAGCCGGGCGTGGAAGTCATCACCCCCAACCCGAAGACCTCCGGCGGCGCCCGCTGGAACCTGCTCGCGGCCTGGGCCTACGCCGAGAAGAAATACGGCGGCGAAGAACAGGCCAAGGACTTCGTCGAGAAGCTCTACCGCAACGTGCCGGTACTGGACACCGGAGCCCGCGGCTCGACCATCACCTTCGTCAACAACAAGATCGGCGACGTGTTGCTGGCCTGGGAGAACGAGGCCTTCCTGGCGCTCAAGGAAGAAGGCGGTGATGCCCTGGAAATCGTCGCGCCGTCGCTGTCGATCCTCGCCGAGCCGCCGGTCACCGTGGTCGACGCCAACGTCGACCGCAAGGGTACCCGCAAGGTCGCCGAGGCCTACCTCGAGTACCTGTACAGCGACGAAGGCCAGCGCCTGGCGGCCAAGCACTTCTACCGCCCGCGCAACCCGGAGATCGCCAAGGAGTTCAGCGAGCAGTTCTCCGACATCGAACTGGTGACCATCGACGGTTACTTCCACGGCTGGAAAGAAGCCCAACCGCGTTTCTTCAACGACGGCGGCATCTTCGACCAGATCTACAAGGCGCACTGACGTGCGCAGCTCCAAGCGACAAGCCCGCAAGCGGGCTGTCGCTTGGAGCACCTACCTGTCGCTTGAGCTTGCCGCTGAGGTCCTATGTCCCGCCGTACTTCCCCCGTCATACCCGGCTTCGAGCTGACGCTGGGCTACACCCTGGTGTACCTCAGCCTGTTGGTGCTGATCCCCCTGGGTGCCCTGTTCATCTCCGCCGCGCAGCTCAGCTGGGCTGAATTCTGGGCGATCGTCACCTCCCCGCGGATGCTGGCCGCACTGAAACTCAGCTTCGGCACCGCCTTGCTCGCCGCCCTGCTCAATGGCGCGATCGGCACCCTGCTGGCCTGGGCGCTGGTGCGCTACAGCTTTCCCGGGCGCAAGATCATCGAGGCGATGATCGACCTGCCCTTCGCCCTGCCCACCGCGGTGGCCGGCATCGCCCTCACCGCGCTGTACGCGCCCGCTGGCCCGATCGGCCAGTTCGCCACCGCGCTGGGTTTCAAGATCGCCTACACCCCGCTGGGGATCACCCTGGCGCTGACCTTCGTCACCCTGCCCTTCGTGGTGCGCACCCTGCAGCCGGTGCTCGCCGACATCCCGCGGGAAGTCGAGGAGGCCGCCGCCTGCCTGGGCGCCAGGCCGCTGCAGGTGTTCCGCTACGTGCTGCTGCCGGCGCTGCTGCCCGCCTGGCTGACCGGCTTCGCCCTGGCCTTCGCCCGGGGCGTCGGCGAATACGGCTCGGTCATCTTCATCGCCGGCAACATGCCGATGAAGACCGAGATCCTGCCGCTGCTGATCATGGTGCAGCTGGACCAGTACAACTACGCCGGCGCTACCGCCATCGGCGTGCTGATGCTGGTGGTGTCGTTCGTCCTGCTGCTGCTCATCAACATGCTGCAACGCCGCATCACGCGTGCCTGAGGAGGCCGTCATGACTTCTGCAACGTTAACCGCCTCCGCCAGCAACGCCGCCCGCCGCGGCAACGCCTGGGGCCGGCGGCTGCTGATCGGCGGCGCCTGGCTGGTGTTCGTCCTGTTCCTCCTGCTGCCGCTGCTGATCGTGGCCAGCCAGGCGCTGCAGAAGGGCTTCGCACCCTTCTTCGCCGCCATCGTCGAGCCCGACACCCTGGCCGCGCTGCGCCTGACGCTGCTCGCCGTGGGCATCTCGGTGCCGCTCAACCTGGTGTTCGGCGTGGCCGCCGCCTGGTGCGTGAGCAAGTACGAATTCCGTGGCAAGAGCATCCTGGTCACGCTGATCGACCTGCCGTTCTCGGTTTCCCCGGTGATCGCCGGCCTGGTCTACGTGCTGCTGTTCGGCGCCCAGGGCTTCTTCGGCCCCTGGCTGCGCGAACACGACATCCAGATCATCTTCGCCGTGCCGGGCATCGTCCTCGCCACCCTGTTCGTCACCGTGCCCTTCGTCGCCCGCGAACTGATCCCGCTGATGCAGGAGCAGGGCACCACCGAGGAGGAAGCCGCGCGCCTGCTGGGCGCCAACGGCTGGCAGATGTTCTGGCACGTCACCCTGCCCAACATCAAGTGGGGCCTGATCTACGGCGTGGTGCTCTGCACCGCGCGGGCCATGGGCGAATTCGGCGCGGTCTCGGTGGTGTCCGGGCATATCCGCGGCTACACCAACACCCTGCCGCTGCACGTGGAAATCCTGCACAACGAGTACAACCACATCGCCGCCTTCAGCGTCGCCAGCCTGCTGTTGCTGATGGCCCTGTTCATCCTGCTGCTCAAGCAGTGGAGCGAATCCCGAATCAACCGCCTGAAAGCCAGCGCCGGCGAGGAATGAGTCATGTCCATCGAAGTGTCGAATGTCAGCAAGAACTTCAACGCCTTCAAGGCGCTCGACAACATCAACCTGAACATCCAGAGCGGCGAACTGGTCGCCCTGCTCGGCCCGTCCGGCTGCGGCAAGACCACCCTGCTGCGGATCATCGCCGGCCTGGAAACCCCGGACAGCGGCAACATCGTGTTCCACGGCGAGGACGTCTCCCGGCACGACGTGCGCGATCGCAAGGTCGGCTTCGTCTTCCAGCACTACGCGCTGTTCCGCCACATGACGGTGTTCGACAATGTCGCCTTCGGCCTGCGCATGAAGCCCAGGGGCGAACGGCCGAACGAAACGATCATCAAGCAGAAGGTGCACGAACTGCTCGACCTGGTGCAGCTCGACTGGCTCGCCGACCGCTACCCGGAACAGCTGTCCGGCGGCCAGCGCCAGCGCATCGCCCTGGCCCGCGCCCTGGCGGTGGAACCCAAGGTGCTGCTGCTCGACGAGCCGTTCGGCGCCCTCGACGCCAAGGTGCGCAAGGAACTGCGCCGCTGGCTGGCGCGCCTGCACGAGGACGTGCACCTGACCAGCGTGTTCGTCACCCACGACCAGGAAGAGGCCATGGAAGTGGCCGACCGCATCGTGGTGATGAACAAGGGCGTGGTCGAGCAGATCGGCTCGCCGGCGGAGGTCTACCAGCAGCCGGCCAACGACTTCGTCTACCACTTCCTCGGCGACGCCAACCGCCTGCAGCTCGACGCGGAGCGGCAGCTCCTCTTCCGCCCCCACGAAGTCTCGCTGAGCCGGATCGCCACGGCCGACTACCAGGCCGGCGAAGTGCGCGACATCCGCCCGCTCGGCGCCATCACCCGGGTGACGCTGAAAGTGGCCAGCCAGGACGAACCGATCGAGCCGAAGTGACCAACGATCACGCCAGCCTCGCCGGCCTGATCCGCGGCGAGACGCTGTACTTCCGGCCGAACACCGGCGCCAGGCCCTGAGCTTCAGCGAAGCCATTCGCCCGCCCGAGGCCACCGCCCCGGCGGGCGAATGCGCTGCGTAACACCTAGTGTGGCACCATCGGTCAAATGACAGTAGGTTGGGTTGAGGAGCAACGCGACGAAGCCCAACCTACGGGACGGCCCCACCCTCGCAATCACGGCAGATCGCACTGATCGCCTCTGCTTATCACGCTCTAACCTGAACCGACATTTCAACGCTGTCGCGACACTACGCATCGACCTGCGCGGCGATCCGGCCGATGGCCCGGCGGCCTTCCGGCGACACGTGCAGCGCCCGCGACCCCTGGGCAGGACGCAGCCAGCCGGCCTGCCTGCAGGTATCCAGCAACGCCGCACCGAGCGCGCCGCCCAGGTGCGGCTTGCGCTCGCTCCAGTCGGGACAGGCACAGGCCAGTTGCCGGCGGCGCCGTCCCAGGGCCGCGAGGTCGATACCCAGGCGCCCAGCCCCGCATGACCGCAATCGGTGATCGCCACCTGCCTGCCGTCCGGCACCAGCCAGCCGGCCCCGGCCATGCGCTCGAACAGCCCCACCGCCAGCTCGCCCGGCCAGATGGTCGTAGCAGGTGCGCGCCTCGCGCAGGGC
>NZ_AZSV01000130.1:0-7717 GCF_000582595.1 Pseudomonas sp. BAY1663 | reverse complement strand
TTCAGCGCCTGTGCGAGGAAGAAGGCATCCACTACCACTTCGAGCACGACCGCCAGGGCCATGTGCTGGTCTTCGGCGACGACCAGACGGTGTTTCCGACGCTCGCGCCGGTGGCCTACCAACAGGATTCCGGGCTGGTGGCCGACGAGCCGGTGGTCAAGCGCTTCGGCCTGCGCATGGAAACCCGCACCAGCCGCGTCAGCCGCCGCGACTACGATTTCGAGCAACCGCGTCTGCAACTGGAGAGTACCGTCTCCGGTGAGCTCGTCCCGGACCTGGAAGACTACGACTACCCTGGGCGCTTCGTCGATCGGGCCCGTGGCAGGCACCTGGCGCAACGCGCTCTGGAGCGCCACCGTCACGACTACCAGCAGGCCGAGGGCAGCAGCGACCAGCCGTGCTTGCTCAGCGGCCATTTCCTCGAACTGACCGACCATCCGCGTGCCGACTGGAACCAGCTCTGGCTACTGAGCGAAATCCACCACCAGGGCCGCCAGCCGCAGGTGCTGGAAGAGTCGGCGACCAGCGATACCCAGCCAGACGACGGCTTCCAGCAGAGCTACCGCAACCGCTTCCTCGCCACACCCTGGGACATCCCCTACCGCCCGGCCCTGAAACACCCGAAATCGAAAATCCTCGGCAGCCAGACCGCCGTGGTCACCGGCCCGGCCGGCGAGGAAATCCACTGCGACCCGCACGGCCGCGTGAAGGTCCAATTCCACTGGGATCGCGAAGGCACACGCGACGACAAGAGCAGCTGCTGGCTGCGCGTCTCCAGCAGCTGGGCCGGCGACCGCTACGGCGGCGTCGCCATCCCGCGGGTGGGCATGGAAGTGCTGGTCACCTTCCTCGAAGGCGACCCCGACCAGCCACTGGTCACCGGCTGCCTCTACCACGCCGAGCACGTCGCGCCCTATGAGCTGCCGGCGCACAAGACCCGATCGGTGTTCAAGACCCTCAGCTCGCCGGGCGGCGATGGCTACAACGAACTGCGCATCGAGGACCGCAAAGGCGCCGAGCAGATCTACGTTCACGCCCAGCGCGACTGGGATGAGAACATCGAGCACGACCAGAAGATTCGCGTTGGCCACGAACGCCACGACCGCGTCGAGGCCAACGCCTACAGCGAATTCCAGGCCGAGGAACACCGCACCACCCACGGCGACCGTAAAACGGAAGTCAGGGCCAGCGACCACCTGACGGTGGGCCGCGACCAGCACATCCGGATCGGCAACGGGCAGTTCGTCGAGGCGGGCCAGGAAATCCACCTCTCCAGCGGCCTGAAAGTGGTGCTCGAAGCCGGCAGCGAACTCACCTTCAAGGCCGCCGGCAGCTTCGTCAAGCTCGACGCCGGCGGCATCACCCTCAGCGGCCCCGTCATCAAGGCCAATTCGGGCGGCAGCCCAGGCAAGGGCTCGGGGGCGAGGCCGATCCTGCCGGGGCAGGTGAGCCCGGCTGATGCGGACAGGCCGGGCGTTCCGCTGGAAGCGCTGCTCAAGCAGAACCTGCTGTTTCGCAGTACCCGCGCGGGTGTGTGCGAAGTCTGCGAGGCGGCCAGGGCCTTGCCGGAGGACGATGCATGAACGCACACCCTGCCACTGGCAACGGCGCCCTTCTGCTGGACGGCGCCCGCCATGAAAATGCCACGGCCTGGCTCTATCAGCGCTTTCCCACTCATCAACCCTGGCCGTTGCTGCTGGGCACGGACTATGAGCCATCGCCGATGCGGGCCCCATCCTGCTGGACGCCCCGCAGGGTAGTCCGGTCTACGAGGCGTGGCGGCACGGCAGCGATATCGAGGATGGCGTCTGGCTGCAAAGCGATGCCGCGCTGGACGATCTTCAATGCATCCTGCAGCGCCGCCTACGCATCTTCACGCCGGAGCGGGGCGAACTCTGGTTGCGCCTGGGCGATGCCTGTCCGCTGTACCGTGCCTGGCAGAGCGGGGCGCAGTGGCCGGAAGGTTTCTGGCATGGCGTCCAGGGCGTCTGGCTTCGCGATGGGACCGGCATTTTCTGCGCCTGGCATAATGACCGGCCGCAGCAGGACGGGGCGCCGGACGATCTGGCATCGCCGCCCAACTGACGCTCGACTGGCCCCTGCTGCAGGCATTGGCCAATCAGGACGATATCGCACAGGACGCGAAACCATGACTGCCCAGGCTCCCCGTTCCTCTCGCTTGACGCCCGCCGCCTGCCCCTTGCTCAGTGCCGTGCTGCCGCTGCGCTATGCACTCGGCCCGACCCTGGCGGTGGATACCAGCGCCCATGAGCTGCCGCCGCTGCGAGGGGAATTTCCCGCCATCGGCGATTATTTCGAGCCCTTGCGCGGCCGCCCGCTGAACTACACCGCGCGCCTGCTGCGCGATGGCTGGCTGTATGTCTGGCAGAGTGGGCTGCAACGGCTGGTCGAATACCGCGTCGTCCAGTCCGTGCTGACGCAGACCCCGCGTGGCGGCAAGGTCATCGACGGGCGCAGCCTGGCCTATCTGCTGCTGCCTGCTGGCGAACCGGCCATGCTGGTCTGGTCGCCAAGCCAGTGGAGCGATGCGCAGTTCGCTGCCGCCAGGGCCGGCACGGAGATTCGCCAGCGGGTGATGCGCACCATCACTCCGGGCGCGACGCCTTTCAGCGGCCAGGCCCGCGGCATCCACGAACGGATCGGCGACTATATGGATGCCGACTGGTATGGCTGGAGCTGCGAGCCTTCCGCTGCCCATCGCCCCGCCTGGCCGGGCCTGCTGGACGACATGCGGCGCTGCGAGCAACAGGCCTATGCCTGATCGACGATCCCTGGGGCGTGTTGCTGGACCTGGCCGAACTGATCCGCGCCCGCCAGCAGGCCTTCAAGGTCACCCGGGAGATCCGCGGCGAGGATTGGGCCATGGCCGGTGTACTCAAGTCCCTGGGCGAGAACGATCCGCAGGTCGGTGGGCAACTGCGCGATATCACCGACTACCGGAAGCTGCACGCCACCTGGCAGGAACAGACGCGGGAGGAAGACGACCACGCTGCCGACATCCGCCGCCTCGGCGAACTCTGGGCGGCCTGGTTCGACACCCTGGCGCAACTCGGTCCCGCCAGCCTGGACACCGCCTGCGGTCACTTCGACATCGAACGTCCCGCGGCCCGCAGTGAACTGGAATTGCACTTCGCGGCGGCCTGCCTCGGCCCGGCGGCCACTGGTCCGGGCGCCAAGGCCATCGCCGACGCGCTGGCGCTCCAGCAGCGCTCCGGCAAACCCTGGCTGGTCTGGTCGCTGCTGGGCCTGGGCAAGCGCCTGGGTATCGGCGAAATCAACGCCCTTACCGGATTGGCCGACGGCGCCCGGGAAAATGGCGCCAACCTGCTCGACGAAGCCCGCAAGCTGGCGGAGCTGCTCAACCAGGCCGCGGAGAAACTGGCCCGGCATGTCCAGGGCTCGGCGCTGGAAGCCCTGTTCACCGCCCTGGCCCCCATTGCCGGGCTGGGCCTGCAACGCGCCGATGACGGCACCAAGGCCGCCGGACGCCTGTACCTGGCGGCCTCGCTGGCGCGCAGCCAGCAACGCCTGGCCGTCGAGGCCGTCAGCCAGCGGCAACTGGGCGAATGGATGAGCGACCTGATGGGCACGCGCCCCAGGCTACCCGCTCATATCAAACCCACACAGCTGAGTGCTGCTATCAGCGACGCCCTGCCATTCTTCCGCCTGCTACCAGCCAAGGACCTGCCTGCCCTGGCCGGACATCTGGCGGCGGACGTCAACCTCAGGGGAATGCTCGACCTTGGCAAGGGCGCGCTGGAAAAGGCGCCGCTCAAGTGCTTGGTGGCGTTGGTGGCGGGGGTGAATTTTGCTTGGGGTGGTTTTCAGTTTTACCGAGAAAGAAACGCCAAAAGTTTATTGAGCGCTCTGGGCGGCGCTTTCGGCGTTTCTTCTGCTCTATTTGCTACCCTGCAGAAAGTCGCAGAAGTTGATTGGAAGACCTCAGTAGAAATCAGTGGCGCGCTGTCCATCAGCTCGCAAAAAACGCTAGAACGTGCATTGGTTCGTGGTGCGGCTACCGCTGGGCTGCAATCGATTACCTCGGGCTTCGATGCGCTGGTCTTCGGAATCGAGGCATTGGAGGCCTATCAAACTGGTGATCTGGACACCGCCACCATCAATGCCGGGTTGACCCTCGCTTCTACCACCAATCTGGCCCTCTATGTACAAGGTTTTCGCGCCATGCGTGCCGCCCGCGCGGCAGTAATGGCTGGCGAAGCCTCCGCGATTGCCCGGGGCATCAGCGTGGCGCCGCACCTGGCTGCCCGCGCGCTGGGCGTCACCATCCTGATCGTCGGTGGGGTGATCGCCCGGCAATATACCCAGGACACTCCACTGGAAGCCTGGGTCAAGCACACCCGCTTCGGCATCCGACCCGCCGATTGGGCCGACAGCTACGAGCGATCGATGACCGAGTTCTACAAGCTCCTCTTTCCCATCGTCTTCCAGGCCTATCGCCTCAACGAACTGAACCCCTATCGCGGCATGCAGACCATCACCTACGTACTGCTGCGCCTGCCGGGCAAGGACGCCCTGACCGACGATATGATCCACTTCAAGGGCCACGAGACCTGGGGCAGCTTCCTTGGCCTCGGTGGCAGGCGCAAGGCCGTGGAATGGACTGGTAAGGACTTCGATCGCCATGACGGCACCCGGGTACGGGGCGAGCCTGGTGTGGCGGTCTATCGCCGCGTCTACCACGAGGAGCACGGCAGCGAACTGGATGCCATCCACGGCGAGCTTAGTTACTCCCCCATCGAGGGTTTGACCTGCCTCCCATTGAAATCAAGGAACTCGCATGGCTGTAAGCGATTTGATTCAGCAAGCCCGCGCTCGCTTTGGCAAGAACTCCAGCGTGGTGCTGCTTCCCGACCAGTCCACCGGGGAAAAACCTTGGGAGATGTTCGTCACCGACGAACATACCGAGCACTATCTGACCCTAAAGGCCGGGGGAGATACGGGTAGAGGAATGTTGACTGGAATGATGGGAGGAATTGGTGGTTTAACAATGCTTTTTTTCTCTCTTTTATTTGCATTACAAGGGGACATCAAGGACGCGATATTTACGCTCTCATTTACTGCCGCTTTAGTTTTGCCGGCCTTCCTCTGGGAAACTCGCCGCCCACTCCCCCTGCCCATCCTGTTCAACCGCCGCACTCGCGAAGTCTATTTCGATCACAACGGTGAGTTGTTCCATACCCCCTGGGATGGTATCCAGGCGCTGGCCGGCGAGTTCATCATGGTCGGTCCGCATACCGGCGGCATGCGCAATGCTTCCCTGGAAATCCTGGTGCGACGCTTGGGCGAGCCGGACAACGCCCTGCTGGTGAGCCTGGGCCTGCCCATGGGCAAGACCCTGCAGATGCAGAAGGGCTTCTGGGAGTGGCTGCGCGCCTATATGGACAACGGCCCCTGGTTCGACGAGAACGGCCAGCGCAGCGAATCCGATGTCTTCGTCAGGGAAATGCTTTCCGCCCATATGAAACCCACGGACTTTCTCCCTTGGGTCAAACAGAAAATTGCCGAGAAGAAAGCCGCCCATGGCGGCAAAAATTACCTGGACTGGACCGATGCCTTTTCCTTGTTTGGAGAGACCTTGTTCTACCCGATGAACTGGCTGCAGGAGTTCACCTACAACATCGCCAAACGCCGCTCGCGCAACCGCTGGCCGCAGATCGTCACCGAGCGTTTGCAGCCCGACGGACCGATGACGCGGCTGATCGATCTGGAGCGAGAACGTGGGCTGGATGTGTGAATGCGTGGATAGGACTCTGCTGAAGCGGTTCGCGACGAAACGGTCCGGCCGTCCCACCCGGGGAACGGGCTTTTCGTAGGGTGCGCTTCGCGCACCGCCGGGCCTCGGAGGATGCGTGCGCGGAGCGCACCCTACGTCGGGCGGTGCCGGATTGCAGAAGCGGTTTGCTTCACGGCAATTTCGACGGACCTAAGGCAACTCCAGCCCGCCGCCGGCCTTGTGCAATGTGCGCAGGTGCGCGCCGATCTGCGTCAGGTTGGTCTCGATGGTCTCCAGCTCCTGCCGCCGCTCATCGCCCAGCAGTACGCGGACTTCCCGCTCCAGCTCTCCGCTGAGCTGGTTGAGCCGCAGCTGGCGTTGCGCGCTTTCGTGTTCCAGGCGCTGCCATTCGCTGGCCTGGGGCAGGCCGTAGCCCTGGCCGCCAAGCAGTTCGGCAGGGCGGCTCAGGTAGCCGCTGTTGGCGAGGAGCTCCTGCAGCGCGTCGTCGGCCTTGCTCAGCGTGACATCGCGGCCGCGGCCGCCGAGGTAGCGGTTCTTCAGCTCGTCCTGGGCCAGCAGCAATTGCCGGCGCAGGGCTGCCTGCTCGACCAGCAGCAGAGCGGCACTGGCACGCAGGTCGGCCTGTTCGATCCAGCGCCGACGCTCGGCGGCGGGCAGC
The DNA here is from genome assembly GCF_000582595.1 of Pseudomonas sp. BAY1663. NCBI lineage: Bacteria > Pseudomonadati > Pseudomonadota > Gammaproteobacteria > Pseudomonadales > Pseudomonadaceae > Pseudomonas > Pseudomonas sp. BAY1663. The sequence continues at coordinate 1,283 of NZ_AZSV01000130.1, read as the reverse complement.
TCCAGCCATTGCTCGACGCTGTCCTGCGGCAGGCCGAGGCGTTCCTTGAGCACGGCGAACATCGCCTGGTAGCGGTCGCGGTAGGAGTCGAAGCGATAGCCCAGGCGCAGCGCCTCGCGCGGGTCGTCGAGCACGCTGGCGTCGGCCAGGCCACGGTTGATCAGGACTTCCAGCAGGCCGCTGGGCAGGATGCTGTCCAGCGCCGCCAGCTCGGCGCGGGCGGTACCGCTGCGCAGCAGCTTGAGGCTTTCCACCGCGCAGTTGTTGGACAGGAAGTAATAGTTGCCGTCGTAGCTCCAGTGCAGTTCGGCGCTACGCTCGACCAGGGTACGGATCTCGTCGCGGTTCAGCTTCAGCGGCACCGAGGCCAGGCCGCGCAGTTCGACCTTGGTGTATTCATCGATCACCTGGCCCAGCGGCAGGACGAACAGCCGCGACGGGTAGACGCCGGTCAGGCCGTCCCAGCTGGACAGCTGCACGTCGTCGACGAAGGCGCGAAAGGACAGCACCAGGTGCTGGTCCAGATCGAGCCGGCAGTCCGGCCCGGGTTCGCGGCCCGGGGCGCAGATCACCAGGCGCAGCATGCTGTGGCCCCAGCGGCTGACCCAGGCCTCGTTGGCCTCGGCGAACAGGTAGTCGACCTCGTAGACCCGTGCGGGATCGAGCTGCAGCAGTGGCGTGCGACCGAAATCGCGGCCGGCATTGAGGATCGGCAGCCCGGGCGCACAGGCCGCGGTATCCGCCGGTTGCCAGCCGAAGTGTTCGCTGAAGTAGCGCTGCAGCGATGGCCGCCGGCAGGCGTAGCTGGGGTCGAGCAGGAAGTACTCCAGGTTCACCGCGACGAATTCCAACGGGCTGGTCAGCTCGTAGTTGTCCGGGCTGCGCGCCACCTGGGCGTTGTCGTGTTCGCGCTGGCCACGGCGGCCGACCCGTTGCGGCCAGCCGGCCAGGTCGAGCAGGCGCGGATCGTCGCTGAGGGTGAAGCGGCGCCGGGTCTGCCCGCGGCAATCGTCCGGCAGGCCGACCAGGCCGAGGCTGCCGGCGCGTTGGCGGCACTGGCCCTGCAGCAACTGCTGCGCGGGCGACCAGAGGCGGGCGCGGTCGTAGAGATGGACCAGCTCGTGGATGACGGTGGCGAGCAGTTCGCGGCGGAGCGTGCCATGCGGGCGGTCGGTGCGCTGGTGCGCGGCGGAACCGTCGGCGAGTGCCGGCAACAGGCGCCGGTTGAGCTCGATGAGGTCGCCGCCGGCGCGGCCATAGGCCTGTTGCGGCAGGCCGTCGCG
>NZ_AZSV01000129.1:0-8173 GCF_000582595.1 Pseudomonas sp. BAY1663 | reverse complement strand
AGGAGCGACGCCTTTCTCGCCTGCGGCCACTTCCTCGCGCTCAGCGACCATCCGCGCCAGCAGTGGAACGACCTCTGGCTGCTCAACGACGTGATCCACGAAGGCCGCCAGCCGCAAGTGCTGGAAGAGTCGGCGACCAGCGATACCCAGCCAGACGACGGCTTCCAACAGGGCTACCGCAACCGCTTCCTCGCCACACCCTGGGACATCCCCTACCGCCCGGTCCTGAAACACCCGAAACCGAAAATCTTCGGCAGCCAGACCGCCGTGGTCACCGGCCCGGCCGGCGAGGAGATCCACTGCGACCCGTACGGCCGCGTGAAGGTGCACTTCCACTGGGATAGAGAGCACTGGGACCGCGAAGGCGAGCGCAACGACAAGAGCAGTTGCTGGCTGCGCGTCTCCAGCAGCTGGGCCGGTGACCGCTACGGCGGCGTCGCCATCCCGCGGGTGGGCATGGAAGTGCTGGTCACCTTCCTCGAAGGCGACCCCGACCAGCCGCTGGTCACCGGCTGCCTCTATCACGCCGAACACGTCGCACCCTATGAGCTGCCGGCGCACAAGACCCGATCGGTGTTCAAGACCCTCAGCTCGCCGGGCGGCGATGGCTACAACGAACTGCGCATCGAGGACCGCAAGGGCGCCGAGCAGGTCTACATCCATGCCCAGCGCGACTGGGACCAGAACATCGAGCACGACCAGAAGATCCGCGTTGGCCACGAACGCCACGACCGCGTCGAAGCCAACAGCTACAGCGAATTCCAGGCCGAAGAGCACCGCACCACCCACGGCGATCGCAAAACGGAAGTCAGGGCCAGCGACCACCTGACGGTGGGCCGCGACCAGCACATCCGGATCGGCAGCGGGCAGTTCGTCGAGGCGGGCCAGGAAATCCACTACTACGCCGGCGACAAGGTGGTGATCGACGCTGGCACGGAACTCACCGCCGCAGCCGGCGGCAGCTTCCTCAAGCTCGATCCGGGCGGCGTAACGCTGAACGGCGCGGCGATCAAGATGAATTCCGGCGGCACGCCAGGCAAGGGCCCGGGCGCGAAGCCGATCCTACCGGGGCAGACGCGGCCGGCCGATACCGACAAGGCGGGTAATCTGCTGATCCAGGCGCAGGAGCAGGCGCTACGGCGCGCCGCCGTCCAGGCCCAGCCATTCTGCGCCATCTGCCAGCAGGAGGACGATCGATGAACCGGACCTATCTGCTGCTCGACGGCGCCCAGATCGAGAACCTGCCGCTACAGCTCCATCAGCTGGAAGAAGCGCCTGCATTGCACCCGCTCTACCGGAGCACCCGCTACGAGCCACTGGCCGATGCCGGCCCGGTATTGATACGGCTCGCTTCCGACAGCCGTCTGGAACGGCACTTCGTCGAACACTGGCAGGCCCGGGCCGGACTGTGGCTGGAGACCGATGCCAGCGAGCCCGAGCTGATCGAGCATCTGCGCAGCCTCGTGCATGCCGACGTACAAGGCGCCACCGTGCTGCTGCGCTACCACGATCCGCGGATCATGCGGCACTGGCTACCCGAGCTGCCGGCGGACGAGCGTGAACGGCTGATGGGCCCGATACTGCGCATGCGTCTCCCGGCCTCGGAAGCAGGCGCCGAGGCGATCGAACTCCAGCGCCGGACACCGTCCCCCGCGGCCCGCTATGACGACACGCCCTGGCTGCATCTGAGCGACGAGCAGACCGCACGGCTCAACCGCGCTCAACTGGAAACCTTCGACCGGCACCTGCTCGCCCATATCGACCAGCACTTTCCCGACTGCCTGGCGGGCAACGATCCTGCCGCACGGCTGGCCTGGGCCATCCGCTGTCGCCAGGGTGCCGGTGCCCATGGCTACGGCGCGGCCGATCAGGTTGCGCAATGGGCCAACCTCTGCGCCGTGCTGGGAGCGGACTTCCCGCACGACCAGGGCCATGAGAACTATCGCCGGATACTCGACACCCCGCAGTTACGCCCCGAGCAACGCCTGAACCATCTGGCACTCGAACTTCAACGGCAACTGCTGATCGACAAGGAAGTCGCCCAATGACCACCGACGCCCAGGACCAGGCGCTGAACCTGGCCGCCGCCAACAAGGCCGCCCAACGGAATTTCTCCCGGGAAGAACTGACCAGCCCGGTTGCCGCCTGCCCGGTCCGCCAGGCGGAAGTCTTCATCGTCCCGACCCGTTATGCACTGGGCGAACAGCCAGCGGAACATGCCTGCGTCCAGCCTGGCACCACGTCGCAAAGCCACCCGATGGCACTGCGCCGCCTGCGCCCCGGCTTCCTCTATCTCTGGCACCACGAAGGCCCTCTGCGTCGCTACGCCGTGGCGAGCGACGGCCTGCTGCTGGAACAGGCCCTGGATGACGACGACACCCTGCCCATGAACGGCCAGTCGGTCGGCATCGCCCTGGACAAACGCCACGACGCCTGGCTGCTGTACAGCGAAATCCCCTTGCCCACCGGGGCTCGCCAGCATCTGGTGGAAAATCCCGGCGAGCGCATGCGTCATATCGCCCTCACGCAAGTGGCCCATAGCCTGGAAGCGCCGCACTGCCCAACCCTCGACAACGCCGACCGGGTACTGGCGGAACTGATGCCCGAAGTGCGCGAAAAAGCCCTGGCCCACGACCATGCGCGCAACGGCGCCGCCCACCGCGAAGGTGTGGACGCCCTGGGCAGGCGGATGATGGAAGCGCCCAGCGCCGAGAACGTACAGGCCTATGTGGATGCTCGCACCTGGCTGGCCGAGCGCGAACGGGCCGCCGCACGCCATCCCGAAGCGGCGCAGCAGGGGCCGGGCGAATGGAGCGCGGTCGCCTGGGACGTCCCCGCCAGCGACGCCTGGCTCACCCGGGCACGTAGCGATGCCGGCGCGCTGCATGCGGTGTTTGCCGCCCTCGACGACGACCTGGGCGTGCTGCGCGACCTCAACCACGAGCAGGAACGCCTGGAGGCTGGCCATGAGCACTGGATCGCCGACAACAACCTGCGCCAGAGCGTCGGCGGCTTCATCCGCAGCCTGATCCGCGAGGACGGCGGCGAAGTGGCCAACCTCCTCAACTACCGCTACCGTGACCGCGATATCCAGATCACCCCCGACCAGGGCGAAACCATCCTGGCCAGCCAGCATCGGCTCGAAGCACTGTTCAGGGAAGAGAGCCGCATCAACCAGGAGCGCGGCCGTCGCTACAACCATGCCCAGGCCGATGCGGAACTGGCCGGGGTACATGCCGAGGTGGCCGCCACCACGGCACCGGTGCGCGGCTTCATACCGCCCGATCTGCACGGAGAAGTCGAATACGTCGTGCGCGAGTACCGCAAGGAAAAGGTCGCCAACCTGGCCGGTGGCCGCGCCCATGCGCAGGTCACCGAGCATATCGACCTGGAACGGCTGGACGCCTGGCTCGACCAGGAGGCCCCGGCCCACTATCGCCAGGTGGAAGAACGCCATCAGGCGCTCTATGCCGACCGCGGCCAGTTCCTGCCCCGCCATGCCTCGGGCACCTGGTTCGTCGACTACGCCGATCCTGCGCACCAGCGCTGGCTCGACGAACTGGCCGACGCCTGCCTCAGCGCCCAGTGCAGCCGCCAGCAAGGCGCCGAACAGTTCGCCGGCTACGTGCGCTCCGACGACCCCGGCAGCCTGCGCCTGGTCTTCCATGCCTGGAGTCCGTCGCTGGAGGCGGCGGTCAACAGCACCAACCGCCTGAACGAGCTGGCCGCCGCACTCAGCCTCGACAACCTGGCCGATACCCGCACGGCACTGGGCAAGACCCTGGACGAAGCCGCCCTGCGCGCCCTGGAGCGGCTCGCCGACGATGTCGAGGGCTACTTGGGCCGGAACCGTCTCGCGCCTGGGGGCGGCGCTGCTCGCCGGCAAGACCCAGGCCGGCCTCGCCGGCCAGTGGATGGGCCTGCTGCTGGTGGCGCGCTTCGGCCAGGACTCGCGCCTGGTGCGTGGCCTGGAGAACGGCGTGGAAGTCTGGCGCCTGCTGGGCGAAAAGGCCGACGCCCTGCAGCAGTGGACACGCAACACCGCGCAAGCCATCCGTAGCGGCAACGCCGCCGGCGTAATGCAATCCCCGGCCGTGAAGAACAGCGGCGGCCTGCTGCCGCTGGCCGCGCTGCTGCTCAACGCCCTGAACGCCAGCAACTACGCCAGCCAGGCCGGCCTGCTCGAAGGGGAAGGCGCCCAGCGCCGTGCCGAACATCTGTCCGCCACTCTGTTTGCCGCCGCGGCCCTGACGGCGGTGGTACAGAACTGGATGATTATTGGGAAAGGGATTGAGGAAATTGGGCGTAACGCGACTATTGCTCCAACTCTGACGCTGTTTGGGGGGCTGTAGGTGGTCTGTCGTTTTTGGCTGCACGAGAAGAGTTGCATTCACTAAAACTCCAAATCGAAAACGCACAAAGCCGTATCGATCCTTGGCTGGAGACGAGACGACTAGCCGTTACCGGGCAAATGGCCGTATACGGAGCGCAGGGGCTTCTCGGTTTGAGCCTGACTGGCATGCGTCTGACCAACAGGATCGACACCCCTACCGCCATCCGTCGCTTCCGACTGGGCATGGGGCCGCTCAACCTGCTGTTGCTGGGGCTGGGCGGGCTCTACCTCTACGCCTGGTCGCGCCAGACCACCCCCTTGCAGAACTATCTGGCCGGCTGCTGCTGGTCGCGTGGCCGTGCTACAAGCGCGAAAGGCTGGCGGCGGAACAGCAAGTAGCCGAATTCGAGCAGTTGCTCGCCCTGCTGTATAAACCACGGTTGGGCCTGCGGACGGAGAGCGTGCGGATCGCCGGCACGGCGGGCGATACCGTTACCCAGGACGGCATCGCCGCCCTGACCCTTGACCTGCCGGGGGCCGACCCCGACAGCGTGCAGGTCGAACTGGCCCTGAGCGGCAACCCGACCCCGACCAGCGTCAGGATATTCGGCGAAGGTACCCGGGGTACGCCAACCGACCTGGGCGCCACCTGGCTCGGCGGCAGCCGCTGTACCTGGATACCGGCGGGAGAAGGCCAGGGCCTGCGCCTGAGCGGCGCCTTCGCCCGGCCGCTGGCCCGCGCCTCGTTGCGCCTGCGCTACCACAGCCCGGTCGCGCTACTGGCCGGCCTGGAAAACGTGATCGGCGGCCCGCGCGGGCTCGCCTACACCCTTGGCCCCAGCGGGCTGCTGACCGACGGCGAGGTGATCGAACTGCGCGCCGACGACCCGACCCCGGAGCTGGATCGCGCCACGCCCCACCGCATGGACGGTACCGAGTACCTGCAACCCAAGGATTCCGCATGAGCCAACCCGAAGCCGGCAGCAGCCGCAACGGCCTTTTTTCCCGCGACGACTACCTGGCCCCACCGCATATCCCCACCGGCCAGCCGCCCAGGGATGTGCTCAATACCATCTGGCGCAAGAACGAGGTATTTCTCGATATTGGCTCCTACAGCATTGGCTCGTTTGTCATGATTATTTGGCCGTTGCTGCTGCTATTTATCTGGATGGGCTGGTACACGACCCTTGATCTGTTCTATTGGTTTGGATTCATGTGCTTTTGTGGCATCCCCATTCTGATTTTGCTTCACAGCTTGACTCAACCCGTGCCCCCCCCGTACGCTTCAACCGTCAGCGTCGCGAAGTCTGCGTGCCACAGAAGGATGGCGGCTACTGGATCGTGCCCTGGGAGCAAGTAACCGCCGCCGCCACCGCCGTTTCCTCGATCGGCCAGCATGGCAAGACCACCCAGGGCATGCTGGTGATCGGCTTCACCAACCCTGATCCGAATGCCAGGGAAGCGGACAGGCATTTCACCCAGGGCTTTAGTTGTGGCGGTGGTACCACTGCCATGTGCCTATGGGAATGCATGCGCAGCTATATGGAGATCGGCCCGCAGGCCGTACCCGATACACGCCTGGGCAAGCGGCCATATGAGGAAACCCAGATCGGCTCCATCGTGACCAGCCTGCGCAAGGGTGATATCAAGGATGTTCTGCATGGTCTGTTCTTCGTGATCTTCCTGGGCACCTACTTCGCCGAGAAACTCCAGAACCTGAAACTGGCTCCTCCTCCCGACCTGACCGATCCTGTCATCGTCGAATGGTCGCAACCCCTGCCGCCCGAACAATGGGCCAGGCGCTCCCCCGAACTGGAGCGAGCCATCACCGAACGCGAGGCCGAACTGGCTGCCAAGCAGGCCACCACATGAGCCAACCCGAGGCCGGCACCGGCCGCAAAGGCCTGTTCTCCCGCGACGACTACCTGGCCCCACCCCATATCCCCACCGGCCAGCCGCCCAGGGATGTGCTCAATACCATCTGGCGCAAGAACGAGGTATTTCTCGATATCGGTTCCTACAGCATCGGCTCGGCGGTCATGGTGATATGGCCATCGCTATTGCTTGCGATTCTTATCCTCTGGAACACGGGCGGTTTTGGCGGGCGGAATATTGGGTTGACGATACTGTTTTCCATCATGCTTGGTATCCCCATCCTGATCTTGCTTCATAGCCTGACCCAACCCGTTCCCCTTCCCGTACGCTTCAACCGTCAGCGCCGCGAAGTCTGCGTGCCACAGAAGGATGGCAGCTACTGGATCGTGCCCTGGGAGCAGGTGACCGCCGCCGCCACCGCCGTGTCCTCAATTGGCCAACATGGCAAGACCACCCAGGGCATGCTGGTGGTTGGTTTCACCAACCCCGATCCGAATGCCAGGGAGGCAGACAGGCATTTCACCCTGGGCTTCAGTTGTGGCGGCGGCACCACGGCCATGTGCCTATGGGAGTGCATGCGCAGCTATATGGAAATCGGCCCGGAGGCCGTTCCTCACTTGAACGACCTGGATAATCTTCGTGAAAACTTGGGAGGAAAAGGACCTTTCTGGGGAGCATGGTGGACTTATTACCTAGGTATCAGAGATCACCTCAAGGCTGGTGAATATGGGAAAGCCCTCTGGTTGTGTTTCACCATCTTTGCCTTTGGTGGGCCGCTGATCTTGATGTTGCAACACTGGAAACTTGCCCCACCACCCGACCTGACCGATCCAGCCATCGTCGAATGGTCGCAACCCCTGCCGCCCGAACAATGGGCCACGCGCTCCCCCGAACTGGAGCGAGCCATCACCGAACGCGAAGCCGAACTGGCTGCCAAGCAGGCCACCACATGAGCCAACCCGAAGCCGGCACCAGCCGCAACGGCTTCTTCTCCCGCGACGACTACCTGGCCCCGCCGCATATCCTCATTGACCAGCCGCCAAAGGCCCGCATTCACTAGCCCGGCGGTTCTGCTGGCTGGGAGTAGAGCATGCGACCGGAAGCCCGAGCGGGCTCACCCGCACTCTTGGACTCAGTAGGCTGATCAGCGACGGTGATGTGATCGCGCAGCGCACCAATTACCCGACTCCGGAATCGGACGCGCTACGCCATTGGCGAGGCGGCGCGCCTGATCTGGATGTAACGGCCGCGAACAAATCCTCGGCTCTCCGTGTTGGTTGTCAATTCATCTGCATGAGCAAGGCTCGTTGCCGCCCGGCCTGGCGGCTGACCTCGTCCGCCACGCCATAGCTGTCGTGCTGCAGCTGCAGGCTGTGGCGGGCCAGCTCCTGCAAGGCGCAGAGCTTCTGGTTGATCTCTTCGGCCGCCGCGCCCTGCTGCGTGCCCGCCTCGGCGATCTGCCCGCTGACGGCGGCGATGTCGGCGACATGGCGGGTGATGTCGGCCAGCGCCCGGGACGTGGCCGCGACCTGCTCGACGCTGGCCCGCGATTGCTCCAACCCCTGCTGCATGCGGCTGACCACCTCGCCCGTGCCCTGGCGCAGGGCCTCGATCATCTGCTGGATCTCGTCGGTGGAAGCTGGGTGCGCCGCGCCAGGGAGCGCACCTCGTCGGCGACCACGGCGAAACCGCGGCCGTTGTCGCCGGCCCGGGCGGCTTCGATGGCGGCGTTCAAGGCCAGCAGGTTGGTCTGTTCGGCGATGCCGCGAATCACTTCGAGGATGCCGCCGATGGCCTGGCTGTGCCGGCTCAGCACGCCGATCGCTTCGGCGGAATGGTCCAGGGTGCCGGCCAGCGCGCCGATGCGCTGCTGCGCGGCGCTGGCCCGGTCCTGCCCCTCGACGCTGAGCCTCTGCGCCTGGCGGGTCAGCTCGGCGGCATGGCCGGTGTTGCCGGCCACTTCGC
>NZ_AZSV01000128.1:0-8384 GCF_000582595.1 Pseudomonas sp. BAY1663 | reverse complement strand
CGGCGCCGGCCTGGCCGGCTGGGCCACCGTCGAGGCGCTGCGCGAGCGGGATGCGGAGGTGCCGATCACCCTGGTCAGCGGCTGCAGGCGACCGCTATCACAAGCCGGAACTGTCGCTGGCGCTGAGCCGCGGCCTGACGGCCGAGTCGCTGGTGCGCGAGACGGCCACCGAAGCGGCGTGCCGGCTCGGCGTGCGGCTGTACAGCGAAACCTTCGTGGTCGGCCTGAGCCCGGCATTGCACCAGTTGCGCACCACCCGCGGCACCCTGGGCTACACCCGGCTGGTGCTCGCCCAGGGCGCGCGTCCGGCATTACCGGCGGTATTGCCGCCGGCGCTGTGCTGGCGGGTGAACGATCTGGCCGGCTGGACTGGCCTGCAGGCGCAACTGGCCAAGGGGCCGCAGCGGGTCGCCATCGTTGGTGCCGGCATGGTCGGCTGCGAACTGGCCGAGGATTTTGCCCGCGCCGGCCACCGGGTCGTCCTGCTGGACCGCCAGCCCCAGCCGCTCGGCCGTCTGCTGCCGGAGCCGGCGGCACGGCGCCTGCGCCAGAGCCAGACGGAGCTTGGCATCGACTACCGTGGCGAGGTGGACGTGACCGCGGTCAGCGTCCTGGCCGATGGCGGCAAATGCATCGAGACCCGCTGCGGCCAGCGCCTGGTGGTCGACCAGATCGTCGCCGCCACCGGGCTGGCCACCGACCCGCGCCTGGCGCGCCAGGCCGGGCTGGCCTTCGACCAGGGCATCCGCGTCGATCCGCTCAGCCTGCGTACCAGCGCCGAGGACATCCATGCGCTGGGCGATTGCATCAGCCTGGATGGCGCTCCCTGTCGCTTCATCGAACCGATCGGCCGGCAGGCCCGGGCAATCGCCCAGGCCTTGCTGGGTGGCGAGGGCGGCGACTATTGCCACCGCGTCCCGGTAATCCGCCTCAAGACCCGCAGCCTGCCCATCGAATTGCATGGCACACCCTGTGCAGATGGCCAATGGCATGTGGTGAGCGAAAACGACGACTACCTGCTCATGGAGCAGCAGGTCGATGGGCATATCACTTCAACCTTGCGTGTCGGTCAGGCCAGCGCTGCCTGACCGTGTGACCTAAAAGAGGGCATCGTGATGACCGACAAGAATTTCTACCGTCCCTACTCGGCGAACAGCAGCCTGGCCGGCTGCAGTTGTGGCGCCCATGCCAGCCAGCGGGAACACGACCAGCAGGCTGAGCAGGCGCGCCTGGCGCGCGGGCGCGACAGCGAGACCCTGTCCCAGGATTTCGTCGAGGCGGCCGCCGTGCGCGCGCTGTTCCCCCACGATGCCACCCGGCGGCGGTTCCTCCAGGCGGTGGGCATGGGCACGGCGATGGCAGCCATCGCCAGCGTGCTGCCGCTGCAATCGCTGCAGGCGATGGCCGCGGAACGGGGCCCGCTGGAGAAGAAGAACCTGAAGATCGGCTTCATCCCGATCAACTGCGCCACGCCGTTGATCATGGCTGACCCGATGGGCTTCTACCGGGAGCAGGGCCTGTCGGTGAGCCTGCAGAAGACCGCCGGCTGGGCGCTGGTCCGCGACCAGATGCTGAACAAGGAACTGGACGCCTCGCACTTCCTCGCGCCGATGCCGCTGGCCATCTCCATGGGCCTGGGTTCCAGCGCCCAGCCGATGCGCGTGGCGACCATCCAGAACATCAATGGCCAGGCCATCACCCTGGCCCTCAAGCACAAGGACAACCGTGATCCGCGCAACTGGAAAGGCTTCAAGTTCGCCATTCCCTTCGAATACTCGATGCACAATTTCCTGTTGCGCTACTACCTGGCCGAGCATGGCCTGGACCCGGACCGTGACGTGCAACTGCGGGTGACCCCGCCGGCGGAGATGATCGCCAACCTGCGGGCGGGCAACATCGATGGCTTCTTCGGCCCCGAGCCGTTCAACCAGCGCGCCGTCTATGACGGCATCGCCTTCCTGCACGTGCTGTCCAAGGACCTCTGGAACGGTCATCCCTGCTGCTCCTTCGGGGCCTCGCAGGCGTTCATCGAAGAGAACCCCAATACCTTCGCCGCACTCTATCGCGCCGTGCTCAACGCCGCGGTGGCCGCTGGCGACCCGCAGAACCTGCCGGAAATCTCGAAGGCCATCTCCACGCCGAACTACCTCAACCAGCCCGAGATCGTCGTGCGCCAGGCGTTGACTGGCCGATATGCGGACGGGCTGGGTGGCGTGCAGAACGTGCCGGACCGTTCCGGGTTCGATCCGATGCCGTGGTACTCCATGGCGACCTGGATGCTGACGCAGATGAAGCGCTGGGGCTACGTCAAGGGCGAGGTGGACTTCAACGGCCTGGCCGAGCAGGTATTCCTGATGACCGACGCCCGCCGTCACATGGCCGAACTGGGGCTGGCCGAGGCCAGCGCCGAGCCTGTCGGCGGCTACAAGGGCTTCAGCGTGATGGGCCGTCCGTTCGATCCGGGCCAGCCGCAAGCCTATCTGGATGGCTTCGCGATCAAACGTGTCTGAAGGAGGCGCCATGAATACTTCGATTCGGTTGAAGGCCGCGCTGTTGTCCTGCGTGATGCTGCTGGTGCTGCTGATGGTCTGGCAGGCGACGACCCGTCCGGGCCAGCAGGCCGCCGGTGCGGTGGACGACGAGTACGCCCTGCTGATGGGACAGGCGGCGGGCGGTGCCAGCGAAACCGTCAATGGCATGCCGACGCCGGCGCAGTTCGCCACGCTGGCCTGGCGACAGATCAGCGACCCGTTCTACGACAATGGCCCGAACGACAAGGGCATCGGCATCCAGCTCGCCCATTCCCTCGCGCGGGTGGGGCTCGGCTACCTGATCGCGGCGCTGGTGGCCATCCCGCTGGGCTTCGTGATCGGCATGTCACCGCTGCTGTACAAGGCCTTCGACCCCTTTATCCAGCTGCTCAAGCCGATCTCACCACTGGCCTGGATGCCGATCGCGCTCTACACCATCAAGGATTCCACCACCTCGGCGATCTTCGTCATCTTCATCTGCTCGGTGTGGCCGATGCTGATCAACACCGCCTTCGGCGTCGCGGGTGTGCGTCGCGACTGGCTGAATGTGGCCCGCACCCTCGAGGTCGGTCCGTTGCGCAAGGCATTCAGGGTGGTCCTGCCGGCTGCGGCGCCGACCATCATCACCGGCATGCGCATCTCCATGGGTATCGCCTGGCTGGTGATCGTCGCGGCGGAAATGTTGATCGGCGGCACCGGGATCGGCTACTTCGTCTGGAACGAGTGGAACAACCTGTCGCTGGGCAACGTGATCTTCGCCGTGCTGATGATCGGCGTGATCGGCATGCTTCTCGATCTCCTCTTCGCCGCTCTGCAAAGGAAGGTGACCTATGTCGAATGAAACCCATCCGCACACCGTCCCCTTCATCAAGGTCGAGGGGTTGGGCAAGCGCTACCGCGACGACCAGCCGCCGGTGTTCGAAAACATCAACTTCAGCATCCAGCAGGGCGAGTTCATCTGCGTGATCGGCCACTCCGGCTGCGGCAAGAGCACCATCCTCAACGTCCTCGCCGGCCTGGAAGAGGCCTCCAGCGGCGGCGTGGTGATGGCCGGCAAGGAGATCGCGGGCCCCAGCCTGGACCGCGGCGTGGTGTTCCAGAGCCATGCGTTGCTGCCCTGGCTGACGGTGGAGCAGAACATCGCCTTCGCCGTGCGCTCGCGCCATCCGCGCTGGTCGCGCCGCCAGGTCGCCGAGCATGGCGCACGCTTCCTGGCGATGGTCGGCCTCGCCGCCGCCGCGCGGAAGAAGCCCAGCGAGCTGTCCGGTGGCATGAAACAGCGCGTCGGCATCGCCCGCGCTTTTGCCGTGGAGCCGAAGATGCTGCTGATGGACGAGCCGTTCGGTGCGCTGGACGCGCTGACCCGCGGCGTCATCCAGAGCGAACTGCTGAAGATCTGCGAAGCGACCCGGCAGACGGTGTTCATGATCACCCACGACGTCGACGAGGCGATTCTGCTGGCCGACAAGATCATGCTGATGAGCAACGGCCCCCAGGCACGGGTGGCCGAGATCGTGATCAACACCCTGCCGCGGACGCGCACCCGGGAAACCATGCACCACGATCCGCAGTTCTATCGCATTCGCAACCACCTGGTGGATTTCCTCGTGCACCGCTCCAGGGTTATCCAGCAGAGCGGCCCCGCCGCCAGCGGCGGCGAGCCGCTGGTGGTCAGGCCGGGCCTCGAGGACGACGGGCCGCCACCGGGTCCGGACCAGCCACAGAGCTCACGGATGCGCGTCGTCGCCTGAGCGCACCGCCAGTTCCCTTGCACCGATCCACGACCGCGAGCATCCGATGCTCGCGGTACGGGATACCTATCGCCCGAAAACCAAGGAAAAATCCATGCGTGCTCATCTGCTGTTGCCTTGTCCCGCGTTGCTGCTCTCGCTCATCGCCCCCGTGGCCCAGGCCGGGGACGCCTTCTCCGACCTGCTCACCCAGGGCAAGGTCTCGCTCGACCTGCGTTACCGTTACGAACACGTCGACCAGGACAATGCGCTGGCCAACGCCAACGCTCAGACTCTGCGCACCCGCGTCGGCCTGCACAGCGGCAGCTGGTTCGGGCTCTCCGCACTGGTCGAAGTGGACAACGTCAGCCGCCTCGGTGATGAGGATTTCAACGACAGCCGCAATGGCCGCACCGGCTACGCGCTGGTGCCCGACCCGGACGGTAGCGAGGTGAACCAGGCGCTGTTGCGCTATGACACGGCGTTCGGCCATGCCGTGGCCGGCCGGCAGCGCATCGAACTGGACAACCAGCGTTTCGTCGGCGGCGTCGCCTGGCGGCAGAACGAGCAGACCTACGACGGCGTGCTCGGCCGCATCGAGCCGCTCGAGGGCCTGAGCCTGACCTACGCCTACCTGGCCAACATCAACACCCCGTTCGGTCCCGATGGCCAGCATGGCTATCCGACCAACCCGGCTGACATCGAGGGCCACAGCCACCTGTTCAACCTGGCCTATGCCTGGCGGCCGGAGCTGAAACTGGCCGCTTACAGCTACCTGCTCGGCCTCGACAACCTGGCTGTGGCGCCGACCGCCGCGCCCGGCAGCCAGTCCAGCCGCACTACCGGCCTGCGCCTGAGCGGCACCCTACAAGGCATGGGCTATGCCCTGGAATATGCACGCCAGCGCGACTATGCCGGCAATCCCCTGAGCCTGAACGGCCACTATTTCCTCGGTGAGCTGAGCTATCAGCAGGGCGGCTACCTCCTCAAGGCCGGCCACGAAGTGCTGAGCGGCGGCGACGGCCCCGGCAATCGCGCCTTCCAGACTCCGCTGGCGACCAAGCACCTGTTCCAGGGCTGGGCCGACCTGTTCCTGATCACCCCCGCCGAAGGTATCCGCGACAGCTACCTCGGCGGCAGCTTGCCGCTGCTCGGCGGCAGCCTGCAGGCCTGGTACCACCACTTCCGTGCCGACGAGGGCGGGGATCGTTATGGCACGGAACTGGACGTGGCTTATGCCCGGGCGATTCCTGTCGTGAAGAACCTCAGCGCCATGGCCAAGTACGCCCGCTATGACGCCGACGCTTTCGGCGTGGACACCGACAAGTTCTGGCTGCAGCTGCAATACCGCTACTGATCGCGACGGCGCCACCGGGCGTGGGGAGGATGGATGCTGCTGGAAAGCCTGTACGGAGTGGGAGTGGGGTTGGCCTTGGGATTGACCGGGGGTGGCGGCGTGCTGGCCGTACCGGCGTTGGTGCTCGGCCTGGGCTACAGCCTGCCCGAGGCGACCCCGGTGGCATTGGTCGCGGTCGGCGCCTCGGCCCTGCTTGGCGGGCTCGATGGCCTGCGCCGGGGGCTGGTGCGTTATCGGGCGGCGCTGCTGATGGCTGGCGGAGGCGCCCTCTGCGCGCCGCTCGGCCTGCTGCTGGCGCAGGTTCTGCCGGTGGCGGTGCTTATGCTGCTGTTCTGCGCCGTGCTGCTGCTGATCGCTGCGCGTATGGTGGGGCAGGCCCTGGCGCGCACCGTTGCGCAGGGCACCTCCGCCGTGTCGTGCAAGAGCTGTCGGCTGGACAGCACCACCGGGCGCTTTCGCTGGACGCCGCGCTGCTTTCTCAGCCTGTCGCTCATCGGCGGCCTGTCGGGGTTGTTCAGCGGCCTGCTGGGCGTGGGCGGCGGTTTCCTGATCGTTCCCGGCATCCGCCAGGTCAGCGACCTGGGCATGCACGGTATCGTCGCCACCTCGCTGCTGGTGATCGCACTGATCTCCGCTGGCACCGTCATCGGTTTCTGGTGGGCGGGCGGTAGCCTGCCGAGTGCCGCCTGGACCTTCATCGCAGCTGCCGGTGGCGGAATGCTCGGTGGCCGGCTGCTGGCACCCAGGGTATCGGCTCGTGCCTTGCAACTGGGCTTCGCCCTGCTCGCCGGGCTGGCCGCGCTGATGCTGCTGGGCAAGGCGCTCGCATCCCTTCCCCCGCTTTCCTGACTTTCCCGGACTCCTGCCATGCAAGCCCACGTGCACAGCTTCTTCGACGCCCCGACCTCCACCTTCAGCCATGTGGTGCATGCAGGGCCGGGCACCCCCTGCGCCATCATCGACCCGGTGCTCGGCTACGAGCCGAAATCCGGGCGGACCGATACCCGCGCCGCCGATGCGATCCTCGACTACATACGGCAGCAACGGCTCGCCGTGCACTGGCTGCTGGAAACCCACGTGCATGCCGACCACCTCTCCGCCGCCGCCTACCTGCGCGCGCAGGCCGGTGGGTGGATCGCCGCCAGCGAGGCGGTCCGGCAGGTGCGCAAGGTCTTCCTGGGCCTCTACAACCTGCCCGAGAGCTATTGCCAGGCGCATGCCCAGTTCGACCACCTGTTCCGCCCGGACGAGGCTTTCGCCATCGGCGAGCTACAGGCCAGGGCACTGCATGTGCCCGGCCATACCCCGGCGGACCTGGCGTTCCGGGTCGGCGATGACGTGGTCTTCGTCGGCGACACGCTGTTTGCACCGGACGTCGGCACCGCTCGCTGCGATTTCCCCGGCGGCAGTGCCCTGCAACTGTTCCGTTCGATTCGCCGCCTGCTCGACCTGCCCGGGGACACCCGCCTGTTCATGTGCCATGACTATCCGCCGGCCGAACGCGCACCACGTGCCGTGTGCACGGTCGCCGAGCAGCGGGCGACCAACATCCATGCGCGTGACGGCGTCGACGAAACGGATTTCATCGTCATGCGCGGCCAGCGCGACGCGCAGCTGGAACTGCCCGCGCTATTGCTGCCGTCGATCCAGGTAAACATCCGCGCCGGTCTGCTGCCGGAGCCGGAAAGCAATGGGGTGCGTTATCTGAAGGTGCCGCTGGACGGGCTCTGAGCGGAAGCTGGCGGCGCACGATGGGTGCCCTGATGTACAACCGATCGATGAGGAAGTTTTCATGCAGACCAAAGAACATTGGGAAAAGGTGTACACGACCAAGGCCGTGGACGAGGTCAGCTGGTTCCAGGCGCATGCCGGGCTCTCGCTCAAGCTGATTCGCGACGCCGGGGTAGCGCTGACGGCCTCGGTCATCGACGTTGGCGGGGGCGCGTCGACGCTGGTCGATGATCTGATCGCCGAAGGCTTCGAGAACAACACGGTGCTCGACCTCTCCGCCGCTGCCCTGAGCCGAGCCCAGGCGCGCCTGGCGGAGCGGGCCACGGCAGTGGAGTGGCTGGAGGCCGACATTCTCGAAGCCGATCTGGCTACGCAGGCCTACGACGTATGGCACGACAGAGCGGTGTTCCATTTCCTGGTGACGGCTCGCGAGCGACGTGCCTATGTGCAGAAGGTCCTCCAGGCGGTCAAGCCGGGTGGGCTCGTCATCGTGGCGACGTTCGCCGAAGACGGCCCGGACCAGTGCAGCGGATTGTCTGTAAGGCGCTATGCCCCGGATGAATTGCACGCGGAGTTCGGCGAGCCCTTCCTGCTGCTCGGGCACCAGAAGGAATCCCACCGAACGCCTGGCGGTGCCGAGCAGGCGTTCGTTTATTGCGCCTGTCGCAAGCTGGTTTGACCGGCTCCCGGCACCGGGGTCGTCCAGAATGTAAACAATGTATTCATTGTTTGCTTTGGCAATTTCGTCCTCATGGCCCCGAGACGTGTCAGTGGCTCTGGGTAATCTCATTAACTTATTGATTTCAAATTAATTTAACGAGTTTCGTGCGTTTTGGCACAGCGGCTGCAAAAGCTTCGTCGAGATCAGAAAGCATCTCTTGCTCATTCCAACGGAGAAATGCCATGCCTGCTGCCCCCGCCACCTGTGCCACCACCGTCAAGACCTACCTGAAGCCGATCGACCGCGACGGCCTGATGGGTTTCGCCGAGAAGGGCCGCAACAACCCCGCCAGCCGGGGCACCAACAAAGTCCAT